>DATADG010000370.1:0-5691 GCA_036258655.1 Gemmatimonadales bacterium
AACCATCGAGTCGACGCCCGCCCTCCTGAGGACCACTCCGGTCCAGGGGGTCGTGCTCATCGTAGATTGGACCGACGATCTCCTCCAGCAGGTCTTCCATGGTCACCAGGCCCGCCGTGCCGCCGTACTCATCGAGCACAATGGCGAGATGATTCTTGAGCCGCTTCATGTCCGCGAGTACGTCCTCGACTTCCCGGGTGCCGGGGACGAACAGGGTCGGCCGCATGATGACGCGAATGGTCTGACCAGGCCGGGATCGCAGCGCCGCGAGGATGTCCTTGGCATGCACGACACCGATGATGTCATCCAGTGACTCGGTGAAGGCTGGATAACGTGACCGGCCGTGAATGGCGACCTGGTCGGCTGCCGCTTCTACGGTAAGATCGGCGTCGAGTGCCGCCATCTGGGTCCGTGGAGTCATGACTTCTTGCGCGGTTTTCTCGCTGAACTCGAACACCCCTTCGATCAATCGGGCATCCTGCTTCAGCAGACTGCCGCCTTCGGTGCTCTGCTCCACCAGCATCCGGATCTCCTCGGGTGAGTGAAGCCGCTCGCTCTCACCGGGAGGATCGATCTTGAAAAGCTTCAGCAGGCGATTGGCCGTTCCATTGAGGACGGCGATGGGGCCGGCCATGATCCAGGCAAACCCCATCAGCGGCGCGGTCACCCAGCGGCTGACCTGCTCTGGATACAGCAGGGCGACCGCCTTCGGGACCAGCTCTCCCAGGATGATGTGCAGGATCGTGATGATGATGAAGGCGATCGCGGACGCCACCGCATGGGTCGCGATAACTGCGAGCGCGCCGGGCAGCCAGCGGAAGCCGGATTCGATCAATCCTGCCAGCGCCGGCTCACCGATCCAGCCCAGTCCCAGGGAGGCGAGCGTAATACCGAGCTGGGTGGCGGAGATGTAGCGATCGAGTGATTGTACGGCACGGCGGGCCAGCCTAGCTTTGCGGTCTCCCGTCCGGGACATCTCGTCCAGGCGAGTGCGCCGGGCGCCGACGAGGGCAAACTCGGCGGCAACAAAGAAGGCGTTGGCGAGCACCAGAACGACGACCGCTACCAAGCCGAGCAGTATCGGAGGCGACTCTGCCGGTTCCATACGTCCCAAGTCTAGTCAGGCAGCGGCCACGCTGCGAGGGCGCCACCTGATCCGCAGGCTCACTGTCCCACCCTTTGAGTCCCTCGAGGCTTTCCTCCCGCGACTCTCAGTTGCCGATGCGGCCACCCGTGAGGCGGTAAGAGGTATCCTGGACCGGGTGATGGTCCGGGGAGATGCCGCGGTGCAGGAATACACCCGGCAGTTTGACGGAGTTGACATCGGACCCCGAGAGTGGGAGCTCGAAACGGGAGTCTGGCACGACGCTCTGGGCCGGATATCCGTGGAGCTGCGGGATGCTCTGGCCCGAGCAGTTCAACGGGTTACAGAGTACCACCAGAGACAGCGGGAAGAGGGCTTCCATCTGGCGGATCCCGATGGGACGGTCGTCGGGATGAAGGTGGCCCCGCTCGACCGGGTGGGGCTGTATGTCCCGGGCGGCAAGGCCTCGTATCCCTCAACGGTCGTCATGAACGCGGTTCCCGCTCTCGTGGCCGGTGTTCAGGAGATCGTGGCAGTGGTCCCGCCTCAGGGGGTGACCGACGTGGTCCTCGCGGCGTGTGCCCTGTCAGGGGTCACCCGCGTCTTTCGGGTGGGCGGGGCCCAGGCCATCGCCGCTCTGGCCTACGGAACCAGAACCATTCCCAGGGTGGACAAAATCGTGGGTCCCGGCAACCGCTGGGTGGCTGAGGCCAAGCGGCAGGTAGTCGGACTGGTCGGCATCGACATGATCGCAGGGCCAACCGAGCTGCTGATCCTGGCGGACGGCACCGCGCGAGCCGACCGAATCGCGCTGGATCTCATCGCCCAGGCCGAACACGACGAGGATGCCTCCAGCTGGTGTGTAACGACCGACGCTGACCTGGCGGAGGCGCTCCCCAGGGTTCTGGACGATGCACTAAACCGCAATCCTCGGGCAGCGATCGCGCGCGCGGCACTCGAGCGTAATGGGTTGATTGTCGTCGCGGGCTCCATGCGAGATGCCATCGAGGTGGTGAACCGCCGGGCTCCGGAGCACGTGGAGATTATCGCGGAAGGGACTGAGCGAGTGGCGAGTGCCATTCGGAATGCGGGGGCTATCTTCCTGGGGGATGACACGCCCGAGCCGGTGGGAGACTATCTGGCCGGCCCGAGCCACGTGCTCCCGACCGGGGGAACGGCCCGCTACGCCTCTCCACTTGGTGTGTACGATTACGTAAAGCGTACCAGCGTGATCAGATATGCACCCGCGCGTTTGGCCGAGGATGCCGCGGCAATCATTGCGCTTGCGGAGGCGGAGGGGCTCTACGGGCATGCTGAGGCGGTGAGAAGCCGGATTGGCGGCGGGGCTGCTGCGGGGCAGCGGGGCAGCGGAAAGTGAGGAAAGCAGGGCAGCCGGAGTCGTAAGGCACGAAGCTGGCTGGTTAAATTCCGCACTATGACGAGCTCGGGATTGACTGACCATCGGGGCGCATGGGCTGCGAGTGCCGGGGGCGATTGCACGTCACCACAGACCCGGGGCCCCTCGGCACCATTGCCCCGTCTGGCCACCGTCCTCGCCCTGACTGTCCTCTTCATGGTCGTCGAGGCGGTTGGCGGATGGCTCAGCGGCTCCCTGGCACTCCTCGCAGATGCCGGTCACATGCTGACCGATGCCGGTGCGCTGATGCTGTCCCTGCTGAGCGCCTGGATCGCACTCCGTCCCGCCACGGAAAACAAGACCTTCGGCTATCGACGCTGGGAAATTCTCGCGGCCCTCATCAACGGCGCGGCGCTGTTCGGCATCGCCGCCTGGGTAATGATCGAGGCTGTTCAGCGAATTCAGGACCCACCACCCATCCGGGCGCAACTGTTCCTCATTATTGCTGCCGCGGGGCTGGTGGTGAACCTCGTCAGCCTCGGCATTCTGCACGGCATCAAAAGCGGCAATCTGAACACCAGAGGCGCCTACCTGCATGTTCTGGGCGACGCCCTCGGCTCGGTGGGTGCCCTCGGCGCCGCACTCGTCGTCACGCTGACCGGTTGGACTCTGGCCGACCCGATCATTTCGATTGCGCTGTCGCTCATGATTCTGTTCGGCGCCTGGCGATTGCTGCGGGAGAGCACTGATATCCTGCTCGAGGGAGTGCCGGGCCACATATCCATGCTCGAAGTGCAGCGGCGCATGCTGGCGGTGCCTGGTGTATCAGCGGTCCATGATCTTCATGTCTGGACGGTCACCAGCGGCATGGTTGCAATGAGCGGGCACGCCATCGTTCCGGATCTCGCCTCACATCCCGAGGTGCTGGAGGGGATCCGGTCAGAGCTGGCCCGACTCGGAATCGGACACGTCACGATTCAGCTCGAGGTCCAGCACGAGTGCGAAGAGCCGCGAGCGGTCGCCGGGGTGTCAGGCCATCACGATCATTCGGGGCATCGGCATTAGCAGGGCTCCCTTCCGGCCTCTGGTTTCTCGACTTTCTCCGACCCTCCGCCCCTCCGACTCCTCCGACCTCTCCGACATCTCAGACCGCGCTCTGCGCCTTCTCTTGCGGCATCCCACGACCTCCCCTATATATGCGCCGCGGAGGCCCGGTCGTCGGGCCTCAACCGTCTAGGCCAGCGTGGGAAGTGCAGATTGATTCGTAACTTGGCGATCATTGCCCATGTCGATCACGGCAAGACCACACTGGTGGACCAGATGCTCCG
The DNA here is from genome assembly GCA_036258655.1 of Gemmatimonadales bacterium. Taxonomy (GTDB): domain Bacteria; phylum Gemmatimonadota; class Gemmatimonadetes; order Gemmatimonadales; family GWC2-71-9; genus CAVVWJ01. The sequence continues at coordinate 3,770 of DATADG010000370.1, forward strand.
GCAGGCTGGAGCGTTCCGGGCCAACCAGCAAGTGGAAGAGCGCGTGATGGACTCGAATCCGCTCGAGCGGGAGCGGGGCATCACCATTCTGGCCAAGAACACGGCGGTCCGGTGGAAGGGTACCAAGATCAACATCGTGGACACTCCGGGCCATGCGGATTTCGGTGGTGAGGTGGAGCGAATTCTTCGGATGGTGGACGGCGTGCTGATTCTGGTCGATGCCGCCGAGGGGCCAATGCCGCAGACCCGATTCGTCACCCGAAAGGCGCTGGCGCTAGGGCTCCGTCCCATCGTGGCGATCAACAAGATCGACAGATCCGATGCGGAGCCGCTGCGCGTCCACGACGAGGTGCTCGGTCTGTTTATCGATCTCGATGCCACCCACGAGCAGCTGGACGCGCCTTTCCTTTATACGTCGAGCCGAGCGGGGACAGCTACGGTCGACCTGAACCAGCCGGGCACGAATCTCGAGCCGCTGTTCCAAGCCATTCTGGATCACGTGCCCGAGCCGAAGGGCGATCCGGATGGTCCCTTTCAGATGCTGGTCTCAACGCTGGACTTCTCCAGCTTCCTGGGGCGGATCGCCATCGGGCGGATCGAGCGCGGCCGGGTCCGGGTAGGCGACCAGGTGGCACTGCTGCCACTCGGTGAGCCCGGGCTGGTCGAGGACGAGGGCTTCGAGCGGAATCGGGTGACCCGGCTCTACACCTTTGATGGACTCAATCGCGTCGAGATCGAGGAAGCGGCCGCCGGAGACATCGTGGCACTCTCCGGTTTCGAGACCATCGAGATTGGAAAGACGTTCACCGCGGTGGATCATCCGGAGCGCCTGGCGGGCATCGCGGTCGAGGAGCCCACCATCTCCGTGGACTTCATTGTGAACAACAGTCCTTTCGCCGGACGGGAAGGGAAGTACGTCACCAGCCGGCAGTTGAGGGACCGATTGTTCCGGGAGCTGGAGCGGAACGTCGCGCTCCGGGTGGAAGAGACCGATAGCCCCGATACCCACACCGTGTCCGGTCGGGGCGAGCTGCACCTGGGCATCCTGATGGAAACCATGCGGCGCGAGGGCTTCGAGTTTCAGGTGTCTCGTCCCAGAGTCATTACGAAGTTGGGCCCGGATGGGGAGCGGCTCGAGCCATACGAAGAGCTGATGATCGACGTACCCGAGGAATACATGGGCGCGGTAATGGAGAAGCTCGGCCCTCGGCGCACCGAAATGATTGAGTTGAAGAACCCCGGCCAGGGTATGGTCCGTATGAGCTTCCGAATCCCTGCGCGGGGGCTGTTTGGCTACCGGTCGGAGTTCCTGACCGATACGCGGGGCACCGGGATCATGCACCACAGGTTCCTGGACTACGGGCCTTGGGCCGGTCCGCTCGCCGGGCGGAAACGCGGCGTTCTCATCGCGGATCGCGAGGGCACCGTCGTGGCGTTCGCCCTCGGCAACCTGCAGGAGCGGGCGCAGATGTTCGTCAAGCCGGGTGACCTGGTCTATGAGGGCATGATCGCCGGCGAGAACTCCCGCCCCGGCGACCTCGATGTCAATGTCACCAAGGAAAAGAAGCTCACCAACATGCGGACCACGGCATCGGACGAGAACATCATCCTGGAGCCGCCCCGCGAGATCACTTTGGAGTACGCCCTCGAGTACATCGAGGAAGACGAGCTCATCGAGGTTACGCCGAAGACCATCCGCCTCAGAAAGCGGGTCCTGCCGGCGAACGAGCGCAAGAAAGCTGCCCGGGCTGCCCGGGTGGCGGATGCGTCGTAACACCACCATTCTCTGATGGCGGAGGACATCATGCAGGCCTGGGAGACGTCGATGGAACCGCCCGAGCTGCGTCGCAAATTCGATGATGATGAAGACGAGTTCGAAGACGACGGGTTCACCTTCGACGATGAGGATGAGGAGGACGAGG
>DATADG010000371.1:0-8021 GCA_036258655.1 Gemmatimonadales bacterium
AACTCGAAGCGGCGGGAGGCGGTGTGACGGCATCGCCGAACAGTGCAGGAACGCTGTCGTTACCGATCATCGAAGCTCCGCGGGAGACTCCAGAACAGATTGCCGCCCTTCAAGCGGAGATTCGCAGGAGGGTGCGGGAACGAAACGCCGTGGTCCTGGCTCACAACTATCAGCGGCCCGAGGTGCAGGATGTGGCCGATTATGTGGGAGACTCGCTGGGTTTGTCCCGGCAAGCGGCCAGCACCCATGCAGACGTGATCGTCTTCTGCGGCGTCCACTTCATGGCCGAGACTGCTGCGATTCTCTCTCCGGGTAAACGGGTGCTGCTCCCCGATCTTCGCGCGGGCTGCTCGCTCGCAGCCACGATCAGCGCGGAAGACGTCCGCCGCTGGAAGGCGCAGTATCCCGGCTACATCGCCGTCGGGTACGTCAATACCACCGCCGAGGTGAAGGCAGAGCTTGATTACTGCTGCACCAGCGGCAACGTGCTCGATGTTATCGACGCCATACCGGAAGACAAGGGAATTCTGTTCCTGCCGGATTTCTTTCTGGGCAGCCACGTGCGACGGATGCGGCCCAACCGCAAGATCGAGGTGTGGATGGGAGAGTGCCACGTGCACAAGGGCATACGACCCGACGTTTTGAACCGGACCCGCGAGGCGTATCCCGCAGCCGAAGTGCTGGTTCACCCCGAATGCGGTTGCGCGGGCCAGCTCATCTACAGCATGGGATTGGGAGACGTGGATCCCGACGGACTACACATCACCTCAACCGAAGGCATGATTCGCAAAGTCACCGAACGGTCCGCCAATCAATTCATCGTTGCCACGGAGACAGGGATCATGCACCGGATGCGGCAACTGGCGCCCCAGAAACAGTTCATTGCCGCCGATCCAGAGGCGGTCTGCGCGTATATGAAGACGATCACGCTTCCTTCCGTCCGCGAATCGCTGGAGCATGACCGTTACCACGTGACGGTTCCGCCGGACATCGCCGCACGAGCTCGGCGCGCTATCGACCGGATGGTTGCGCTCGGATAACGCGAGTTTGCGATCACGAACCGATATCGAGCGCGTTGCTGCGATGGCACTCGCCGAAGATGGCGAGACCGACCTGACAACCATGCTCACCGTCGCGGCGGGGGTTACCGCGGTCGGTCGTCTGGAGTTCCGAAGTTCGGGTCTGCTCGCGGGTACTGCGTACGCCAATGCGGTGCTGGAGGCGTGCGGGTGTGCAGTCGAATGGAAACTGTCTGAAGGGCAATCGGCATCTGCGGGATCGGTGGTCGGCAGTGTTTCCGGCGAGCTTCGGCGAATTCTGCGAGCGGAGCGGCCGGTCCTCAATATCCTGCAACGTGCCTCGGGAATTGCAACGGCAACTCGCGCCTTCGTCGAAGCCGTAGCGGGGACTCGTTGCGCTATCCTTCATACCCGCAAGACCGCTCCCGGTCTTCGAGGTCTCGACGTGGCTGCAGTGATCGCCGGGGGCGGGCGTTCCCACCGCCTGGACCTGGCCCATGAAGTGATGGTCAAGGACAATCACTGGCAGGCGCTCACCCGCGGAGGCAACACCCTCGAGCAGGCCCTCGAGTCTGCCAAACGGAGCGGGGTCACGGCGCGTTATGTCGAGGTGGAATCAGAAGAGCAGCTGAAGCAGGCCTGTGCGGCTGGCGCAACCCGTCTGCTGATAGACAATCAATCACCCGACACAGTGCGGTCCTGGGGACAGCTCGCCCGGCAGCGCTCGCCCGGTATCGAAATCGAGGCGACCGGTGGAATCACCCTGCAGAATGTTCGTGCCTATGCCCTGGCCGGGGCTGACTTCATCTCGGTCGGTGCTCTCACCCATAGCGTTCGCGCGGCAGACATCTCCCTTGAAGTGGTTCTCTAGACCAAGGCAGCTTCGCTGCTCCGCCTGGCCCACAGTCTCCAGGCATAGTATGCAGGAATGCCGGCGAGTATGATTCCGAAGGTGATGCCGGTGTTGAGGAGATCGGTCCAAAGGGCGTTCACCACCATAGCGAGAGAGGCGAGCAGGAAGAGGAGGGGGACCACAGGGTAGCCCCAGGTACGATAGGGCCGGGGCAGGTCGGGACGGCGGCGCCGGAGAACAAAGACAGCCCCCACTGCCAGGGCATAAAAGGGCCAGATCCCGAGAATGAACTTATCGGCCAGCTGCTGAAAATCGTTCAGAAGGACATAGACGACCCCCAGCGCTGTCGCGAGCCAGATTGCCACTGATGGGCTGTGGAAACGGGGTGACACCCGCGCAATGCTCTGAAAAAACAGCCCTCGATCCGCCATGGCAAAGAAGATCCGGGGACCCGTCATCATCGATCCGATGAGGCTGCTGAAGCAGGAGAGCATGACGACGCCGGAAATGACACCACCGGCGAAGCGCCCCAGGAGGGGGATGCGTTCCGCTGCCGTGGCGGCGATCAGGGGAGATTGGGCCATCGTATTCAGCGGAACCAGATACAGATACGCCAGGTTGAGAAGCAGATAGATCACCAGAATGCCGATGGTGCCTGTGATCAGCGCCAGGGGTAGGGTCCGTCCCGGATTCTTGACCTCACCTCCCATGAACGAAAGGTCGGCCCAGCCGTCGTAGGTCCACATGATGGCAATGAGAGCCGTGGCCATGAGCGACAGGTCAAGTCCCTGGCTCCATGCCGGACTGAAGTGGGCCGTGCTGCCCTTCCCCACAGTAAACGCAAGCAGCACCAAAGCAGCCAACGCGCCGTATTTCGCGATGGTCGACAGATTCATCAGAACGGCTGCTCGGTTAACGCCGACGTAGTTGAGCAGACCCACCGTAATCACCGCCGCTGCAGCCACCCAGCGAATCTGCATGGCGTTCAGCCGGACGAAGTGGCCCAGATACTCGGCGAATATGGTAGCGATAGCTCCAAGAGCGGAGGCACGGATTACCGTCAGCTCCGACCAGCCAAAGAGGAAGGCCGGCAGGGGACCAAACGAATCCAGGATGTAGGCGAAGACACCGCCGGACCGCGGGAGGGCGCCGGCCAGCTCGGCCAGTGTGAGGGCGCCAAAGAGAGCGATGATTCCCCCCAGGACCCAAGCCAAAAGGACCGGACCGGGATCCTGGAGCCGCTCGGCGACCGTAGCTGGGACGCGAAAGATGCCGCTGCCGATGGTCGAGCCGATGAGCACGGCCACGGCACTCCAGAGCCCGAGATTTCGCGGAAGCCGTTCACCCCAGGCATCGCGTTGTGGGACCATGGCCAAATATATTGGCTGTTGGCTATCGGCTATGGGCTAGTCCTTGAGAATGGAGGAGGCCTTGCGGCCTGCTACGCAGCCCATAGCCCATAGACCTTAGCCCTCTACGATGAAATCAAAGCCGCCCCATTCCACACTCTTGCACCGTCTGGCCTGGGCCGGCGCGGTTCTCGCCTTTGGACTCATCGTGCTCGGCGGCATCGTACGGATCACCGGCTCCGGAATGGGATGCGGAGACGACTGGCCCCGTTGCAACGGCGAATGGTTTCCCCCACTCGACCTTCCAGCCCTGATCGAGATCAGCCACCGATGGGTAGCCGCGCTGGTAAGTCTGGTGATCATCGGGGTAACCGCAGTGGCCTGGCGGTACCACCGATCGAACCCCTCAATCAGGAATCCGGCTACGTTTGCGTTGCTTCTCCTGGTTGGCCAGGTGCTGCTCGGCGCCATAACCGTCAAGCTGGCGCTACCCCCCTGGGTGGTGATCGTTCACTTCACCAATGCCATGGTCCTGCTTGCGGTGCTGATTGTTACCGCACTTCGCGCCGGAGAAACTGGTGCATACGCCAGGGCAGATGGCTCTTCTGGGGCCCTGCCCAGATCACAACGCCATTCCGCGCATCGCCTGGTGTGGGCGACAGGCTGGTTTGGGTTCGTAGTGATACTGTTTGGCGCTCAAGTCGCCAACTTCGATGCCGGCTTGCTCTGTCTCGGGTTTCCGCTCTGCCATGGAAGTGTGCTGCCACCGCCCACCCCACTGGCAGCGTTGCCATGGGTCCACCGGATGCTGGCATTCATCTTCCTGGGACTGGTGCTCACACTTGCGATAAAGACGCGTCGGCAGATGAATGCGTCCTCCCGACCATTGCGCCGGTGGACCGCCATCGTGCTGGGGATTACTGCGGCTCAAATCGCACTCGGTGCGGCGATGGTCCTCCACCTGCTCTCGCCGCCTTTCCGAGTCGCTCACCTGCTGGTCGGCACTGCACTCTGGGCAGCGCTGGTAATTCTACTCTATTACTCCAATCGTACGCCCGCACGAGCAGCCGAGACGATTGAAGTGCCTGCCGGCCAACCGACCGTCCTGCACGATCTGATCACCCTGACAAAGCCACGCATCATCTCGTTGCTGCTGCTCACGACCGTGGCGCCGATGTTCATTACTCCAGTCGGGCCTCCAACAATGAGCCTGGTGTTCTGGGTTTTGCTGGGGGGCTACCTGATGGCCGGCGGGGCCAACGCGATCAATATGTGGTTCGATCGCGATATCGATGACAAGATGAGCCGCACTCGTTCGCGGCCGATTCCGGCCGGCAGGATCGCTCCGGGCGCCGGGCTCGCCTTCGGCATTCTCCTGGGACTGCTCGCCTTCGCAGTATTCTGGTATCGGGTCAATCAGCTCAGCGCGTGGCTGGCCCTCGGCGGTCTCCTGTTTTACGTCTTTGTGTACACCATCTGGCTCAAGCGATCGAGTCCGCAAAACATCGTCATTGGCGGAGCGGCAGGCGCTTTCCCGCCACTGGTCGGATGGACAGCTATGACCGGGCAGCTCGATCTCGCTGCCATCTACCTTTTTGCAATCGTGTTCTACTGGACCCCGCCGCATTTCTGGGCCCTCGCATTGATCAAACAGCGTGAATACGCCAGGGCCGGCGTGCCGATGCTTCCCGTAGTTCGGGGGGAGAGCCGCACGAAGTTCGAGATGCTGGCGTACACGCTCATACTCCTTCCGCTCACTATCATGCCGACTGTCTTTGGCGCGCTCGGCACGTTCTATGGCATAGCGGCCCTCCTCCTCGGTGCCAGGCTTCTGTGGTACTGCATCCGGCTCATTCGCGAGCGCGCGACCATCCCTGTGGCCTGGCAGATGTACCGCTACAGCCTGATCTACCTGGCACTCCTGTTCGTGGCCATGGGAGTAGATCGAGTGGTCCCCTTCGGACACCGCACCGAAAGCCCAAAGGTCCTCATCTTGAACCACCCGGAGCGTGAGCTCGACCCCGCAGGCGCCGCCCACCTCGGACACTAGCCCAGCGGGTGCTGGAGAATCCACCCGGCGTCTTCCAGCACCGGGTCGATTGGTCCGCCTCTGGCCGCGGGTGAAGCCGTATCGCGGCATGTTGGCGATGGCGTCTCTCACTCTGATAGCCAGTGCGCTAATCGGACTCGCCTTTCCAATGGTGGTTCGATATCTCCTCGACGCGGCATTCGTCGAGCAGAACCGGGAGATGCTGGACCGCATCGCAATCGGCCTGGTTCTCCTGTTCAGCGTCCAGGCCGTCCTCAACTATGGGCAGACGTACTGGCTCAGCGCCGTGGGTGAGCGGGTGGTCGCCGGACTGCGGGTGGAGCTCTTCTCAAAATTGCTCGAGATGCCGCCGGGGTTCTTTGCCGAACGCCGCACCGGTGAGCTCACCAGCCGCCTGACGACTGATATCGGCCTTCTTCAGGGAGTACTGAGCCATCAAATCGCCGAGTTCTCCCGACAGGCACTGGCGCTGGTTGGCGGAGTTGTTCTGCTGACGCTCATGCAGCCACGTCTCACGCTCACCGCGCTAGGAGTGGTCCCGCTCGTCATCGGGTCCGCCTTGTTTTTCGGCCGTCGCCTCCGCCGGATGACGGTCGGAGTCCAGGACAAGGTGGCCGAAGCCACGGCGGTTGCGGAGGAGGCGTTCAGCCAGATTCGAACCGTACAGAGCTTCGTGCAGGAGCCGTTCGAGCGGGCTCGGTACAGCGATCGCATTGTAGCCAGCGTCCGCGCCGCCCTGGTGCGAGCCCGCGTCCGCGGGGTGTTCTTCGGGGTTCTGACCTTTTCGACCTTTGTCGGAATCGTCTTCGTACTCTGGCAGGGCGGGCTCCTGGTGCTCGATGGCCAGCTCACCCCGGGCGAGCTGGTCCAGTTTCTCTTGTACACGATTACCATCGCGGCGGCCATCGGCGCTCTGGCTTCGTTCTTCAGCAGCTACCAGGAGGCAGTGGGTGCAGCCGAGCGGGTCTTTGAGATCCTGGAGATGAGCCCGGTGATCGCAGATCCCGAGTCGCCAGTCCCGCTTCCCTCTCCCGCGCGGGGCAGGGTGGCCTTCGAGGGAGTCTTCTTCCGCTACCAGCGCAGCCCGTCGCTACCGTGGACGCTCGAAGCGATCGATCTACACTGCGCTCCGGGAGAGGTCCTGGCTCTCGTTGGCCCGTCCGGCGGTGGCAAGACAACTCTGGTATCGCTGCTTCCGCGCTTCTGGGATGTCGACCGCGGCCGGGTGCTGCTCGACGGCATCGATGTGCGGCATCTGCGTCTGTCGGAGCTACGGGGAGCGATTGGCATCGTTCCCCAGGATCCCGCGCTCTTCAGTGGCACGATACGTGAGAACATCGCCTATGCGCGACCCGGGGCATCCCAGGCTGAGATCGAATCAGCTGCGCGAGCAGCGCATGCCTACGAGTTCATCGATCATCTGCCCCAAGGCTACGACACCGTTGTGGGCGAGCGGGGGGTGAAACTCTCCGGTGGGCAGAGACAACGAGTGGCGATTGCACGCGCCATTCTGAAAAATCCGGCAGTCCTCATCCTCGACGAAGCCACCAGCAATCTGGACACCGAAAGCGAGCGGCTGATCGAGGACGCGCTCGGAAAGCTCCTGGTGGGCCGAACGACGTTGATAATTGCGCACCGTCTGAGCACAGTGCGTCGAGCCGACCGTTTAGTGGTTCTCGATCGCGGCCGCATTGTGGAGGAGGGGACTCACACGGAGTTGGTGGAGCTGGGAGGGCTCTACGCCCGGTTGTATCAGCGGCAGTTCCGGGATACTGGAATATTCACCGAGGTCACACCTTGATTTGCCTTCAGAACCCCGACTGGATCGGATAGGAGAAATCAATACCCAGGAAGCGGCCGACATCCTCAACGGCGGGGGCCCCCAGCACGTCGGTCCAGCCCGGCGGGGTGGACTCCTTGATATCGTTGGTGTGGATCAGGTCATACCCGCCGAACCCTGACCGGTCGGCGAATATGTAGTAATATCCTCGTCCCTTGGTGTACCTCCAGACCTCGTAAGGTGGAGCCCGTCCCTCCTGCTGCCGCTGGAGTACGTCATCCGGCGGGCCGTTCTTGACATAGATGCTGCCACGGTCTGAGCGCCATCCGGCTACTGGATTGCGGCCTCCTTCCCGATACGCTCGATTGGCATACTCAATTGCCGAGTAGAACGCTTCCCGCCGCTCATTGCGTGGTGTCGCAGGTGTGGGATCGCGCCGTTTCCAGAATTCCGCCAGGAAGCGCCGCTTGGCCTGAAGGCTCATCTGGTTGTCCCAAGTCGCCAGCTCACGGGACTCGGCTATATAAATGAGCGGCGCCCGGGCTTGCTCCAGCTCAGCATCGGTCATAGACCCGAAGTAGCCTTCGTCAGTAATCCGGTCGGCTGCACGACGGGCCGCGTCTCGCGCGAGCGTCTCGTTGAGCCCTGCCATGGAAACCGTGGCGGAGCGCTCGACCCGCTCTGCCCCAAGTTGCAGGGTGGCAGTCATGGCGTACTTCCCCTGGGGAAGACCGGCCAGATCGAGCTGACCCTTGAGCACGCTGCCGCCAGGCGCGATCTCGACCGGAACCCCTGGCGTCTTCATGATGGTCGATCCGGCAGAATCCCGGATCGCTACGCTCATAGTGCCGGCCTCGCCCGAGTCGGAATAGGCTTCCAGCAGGTAGTACACATTGGTGCGCAGTGGGGTGAGCAGGACATTCGCAGCCGCCGTGACCAGGACGTTCCCGATCCGGAACTCGCCGGAGAT
>DATADG010000372.1:0-3815 GCA_036258655.1 Gemmatimonadales bacterium
GGACCCCACCAGGCTGTTTCGGGGAGCCGGTTTTGGTGCTGCCGTTATCTCGCCGCTTGGCCCCATCGGCGTCGATCTGGGCTATGGGTTCGACCGGGTGGATAGAAATGGCCGCCGAGGTGGTTGGCAGCTCCACTTCAAGCTGGGGAATTTCTTTTAGCAGGAACGCACCTTCTATCGGGAGTGAAGCATGAAGCTTGTCGTCGTCGGAGTCTGGGTTGGCGCAGCCCTGGCAACCGCCGGGTCACTGGAGGGCCAACAGTCGGCGCCCGTCAAGATCGGATACGTCAACACCCAGGCCATCCTCAAGCAGACACCTGGATACGTCAAGGCCGAATCCACCTTTACCCGGGAGCTGGCCACCTACCGGGTCGAGGTCCAGAAGCTGCAGGCCAGCCTCGATTCGGCGGCGTCTGACTTCGATCAGCAGTCGGTAATGCTGAGCCCGACACAGCGGGCCGCCAAGCGCAAGGATCTCCAGGCCCAGCAACAGAAGCTGGAACAGCGGACCCAGGAGCTGCAGCAAAAGGCCGCCAGCCGTGAGCGTGAACTCCTGGATCCCATCCAAAGCAAGGTGAACAGCGTAATCGAGGGGGTGCGGGCGGCCGGCAACTACGCAATGATCTTTGACGTGAGCGCGCCCAACAACGGGATCGTTACGGCCGACAAGACGCTGGATTTGACCCAGCGCGTTATCCAGCAGCTCAAAGCAGGCAGCTAGTCGCGTGACGGCTGCCAGCCTTACCGCGCAGGCGGTCGCCGACCTCGTCGGTGGCCGCCTGCTTGGCGATGGAGAGGTGCGAATCGCGACGGTGCGGCCTCTCGATCGAGCCGGCCCCGAAGCCCTCTCGCTGGCGGTGTCTAGTCGCTACCTGAATGATCTGCGGAAGTCACAGGCCGGCGCGGTGCTGATCCCTGAAGAGCTAGCCTCTGGTGCCGCCGGCCCCCAAACCCGGATCGTGGTCAAAAACCCGTACGAAGCACTGGTCCGCGTGCTCCGCACCCTCTTTCCCGAAGATCACCCCAGCCACGGAATCGATTCTTCTGCCCGCATTGGCACGGGCACCGTGCTGGGACCTGACGTGTCCATCGGTCCGTATGTCGTCCTGGGGTGCAATGTCCGGGTTGGGGCGAGGAGTCGCATCGCCCAGCACGCCTCGCTTGGCGACGGGGTGATCGTGGGGGAAGACACCGTGATCGGCCCGGGCGCCGTATGCTACGCGGGTAGCCGACTGGGGAACCGGGTTGTACTCAAGGCGGGTGCGATCATTGGCGGGGATGGTTTTGGGTACGTCTCCAGCAACGATGGACACTCCCGGATCCCGCATGTTGGCGGGTGCATCATCGAAGATGATGTGGAGGTGGGCTCTCACACCTGCATCGATAAAGGCAGCATTGATGACACCGTGGTCGGACGCGGTACCAAGCTCGATAATCTCGTGCAGGTCGGGCACAATGTGCGGATCGGCGAGCGCTGTTTGATCATGGCGGGAGTGGGCATCGCAGGCAGCACCAGGATCGGGCATGGGGCCATTCTTGCGGGTCACGTCGGCGTGACCGACCATCTGGCGATCGGAGACCGCGCTCGTATCGCCGCGAAGAGCGCCATTTTCGGCGATGTGCCCGCCGGCAGCTCATTCAGTGGCCATCCCGCGCGGCCACATCGCCAGTTCTTGAGAGCCCAGGCAGCGATGTACCGACTGGCGCCGATTGTGGACGAGCTGGAAGCACTGGTATCGGATCGCGCCCGCCATGCCTAGGCGCACGCTGGCCCGAAGCGCTTCGGTGAGTGGCGTGGGTTTGCACACCGGCTCCCATGTGTCTGCCGTCTGCCAGGCAGCGCCATCGGGGCAGGGCATCGTGTTCCGGCGAACCGATCTTCCGGGCACGCCGGTGATCCCTGCGCGACTGAGCGAAGTGCAGTCCACAGAACGGCGAACCGCCCTGGGCCAAGGCGAGACGGTGGTACAGACCGTGGAGCATCTCTTGGCTGCAGCGGCGGCGCTCCAGCTCGATGATCTCACGATCGATCTCGACGGCCCGGAGCCGCCGATCGGTGATGGCTCCTTCTCGCCCTATCTCAGTGCCATGGAGGAGGCGGGCATTGCGGAACAGCCCGGTGATCCGGTGGTGTACCGGGTCACGGTGCCGTTCGACCTGTCAGAAGGTGATTCGTCGTATGTAGTGGCTCCCGCGAAATCGCTCCGGCTTACCACGACCATCGAATGGAGCCACCCGCTGATCGGTCGGCAGACCGGCTCGTATGACATTACGCCTGCGGCCTTTGCGGCGGAGATCTCGCCGGCACGCACGTTCGGCTTTCTCCGCGAGGCGGAGGCGTTGAGAGCGCGAGGGCTCGCGCTCGGTGCGGCGCTCGACTCCACACTGGTGCTCTCCGAAGACGGGCTGGTCGGCGGGTCCCTGCGCTGGCCTGATGAGTTCGTCCGGCACAAGACCGGAGACATATTGGGGGACCTGGCGCTCATCGGCGGGCGGATTCAGGGCCATGTCGTCGCCACCAGGCCGAGCCACCAGGGTAATATTGCGCTGGCCCGTTGGCTCACCCGGACCGGACAGCGCGTTGGAGGGGTTGTGATGGACATCGGCCGGATCCTGGACGTCATCCCCCACCGTTATCCCTTTCTGCTGGTGGACCGGATCATCGAGGTGGAGGGAACCAGGCGAATTGTCGGCATCAAGAACGTCACGATCAATGAACCGTTCTTCCAGGGGCACTTCCCCGGGCATCCAATCATGCCTGGTGTCCTGATCATCGAGGCCATGGCCCAGGTGGGTGGTATGCTGCTGCTGGGGACCATCGAGGATCCCGATCAGAAAGTGGTGTACTTCATGTCGCTCGACAACGTGAAGTTTCGCCGTCCGGTACTGCCGGGCGACCAGCTGCGGTGCGAGCTCGAGATGCTGCAGAACCGCGGTCGAACCTGCCGGATGAAAGGAATCGCGTATGTGGAGGGACACGTGGTCGCGGAAGCCGAAATGATGGCCCGGGTGGTCGACCGGTGACACGAACCATCCACCCCACCGCGCTGATCGATCCTGCTGCGGAGCTGGGCAACGGCGTTACCGTAGGACCATACGCGATCATCGGGCCCAATGTCATTGTGGGGGACCGTTGCCGGGTGGGGCCGCGGGCAACGTTGCAACGCAATGTGCGGTTGGCTGAGGACGTGTCCGTTGGGGATGGTGCAATCCTGGGTGGTGATCCGCAGGACCTCAAGTACCGTGGCGAAGAGACCTGGGTAGAAGTCGGCGAAGGCACAATTATACGGGAATACTCCACCATCAACCGTGCCACGACGGCCACCTTCAAGACCACGGTCGGTGCCCACTGCTTTATCATGAGCTACGTGCATCTGGCGCACGACTGCCACGTGGGAGACGACGTGGTCATCGCCAATGCCACCCAGTGTGCTGGTCACGTTACGATTCACGACCGAGCGATTCTCAGCGGACTGAACGCAGTCCATCAATTCGTTACCATAGGAACCTATGCCTTTGTCGGCGGTGGTTCCCGCGTCAATCAGGACATTCCGCCCTACGTCAAAGCGGTCGGCAACCCTATGGAGCTTTACGGACTCAACTCCATTGGGCTGCAGCGCGCCGGGTTTTCAGGTGAGACGGTCGCCGCGCTCAAGCGGGCATATCGGCTCTTCTTCAACTCCGATCTCAACCTGTCCCAGGCCATGGAGCGCGCCCGCACCGAGCTACCACCCTATCCGGAGGTGGAGCGCTTCCTGGCCTTCGTCGAGTCCAGTGAGCGGGGCGTTCCGGCGTGAAGGCCCGGCTCCCGGTCG
>DATADG010000373.1:0-3658 GCA_036258655.1 Gemmatimonadales bacterium
GGGGAGCGTTTTGGCGTAGCTCTTCATTTCGGTGGCAAGCTCGCTGACCTGTGCGGGATGCGCAAACCGTCGATGCCGGTTGGTAACGATGCCGATCGAAAGCGTCATCAGCGGCACCCGGTGCAGCTGCCCCCGCCGATCCTTGCCGAAGAAATAGCCTGCCCGGCGGTCCTGGTCGTTGTATTGGAGCGGAATCAGGGCGTCGAAGACCTCGAGGATCTCGGTGCAGACGGGGCTGATCTCGCCGGCCGGAATGATGAAGATGAAGTCATCCCCACCGATGTGGCCCACGAAGCCATCAGCACCAAGCAGTCCCTTGACTACGTCATGAAGGATACGGGACAGAATGTAAATGACCCGGTCTCCCTCATAGTAGCTGTACCGGTCATTGAACTCCTTGAAGTGATCCAGATCGGCGTAGCAGACGGCAAACTCCTGATTGGATTCCAGGCGACGGCGAATCTCTCGCTCGATCTCGGTGGTCCCGGGAAGCCGCGTCGAGGGATGCACAGAGACGTCGCGCTCGGTGCGCACCAGCATGGCGTCCAGTCGGGATCGCTGCTCAGTCGGCGCAAACAGACCGGTGATCACCTCATCGGCGCCGGATGCAAACCAGGCCTGCACTCGCTCCGGGTTGTGGGCCGCAACGAGGGTTGTAACCGGGACAATGGCAGTGAAGGCGTCACTCTTGAGCCGCCGAACCAGCCCTAAGCCCTCATTCCCATCGTTGTTGCCGTCGATGAACAGCAGGCAGGGGTGACCCCGAAGGACGATCGACTCAACCTCGCCCGGCTCGCTGAATACCATCAGCGGGAAGGCGTGGACGGCGGCCCACTGGCGTACCAGTGCCGGGACCGGACAGCCGTCCGGCGAAAAGAAGAGTATCGTCGGGCGAGTCCGCACCCATGGCCTCTCGTAAGAAGTTGCTACGAGCTAACTTACACATTGACTATCACAAGTCAATCAGCGTTGGCAGGGCGGCTGCAAGATTCTGCACCTCGCAACCAACCAGGTCGCTGCACAGCCAAGTATCGGCGTCCCCGCCGGGCCGCCGAAGGTAGGCATGCAATAGAAATGTTCGGTGGCAGTAATCGAATCAGAGGGGCTTTGCCTCATCGATCAACATGATGGGAATCCCGTCTTCCACGGCGTACACCAACCGGCAGCTGTGGCACACCAGCGATTCCGGCGATATGCGGTACTCGAGTTCCCCTTTACACTTGGGGCATACCAGAATCTGAAGCAGCTCAGGGGGCAGAGCCATGCGGACTCCTAGTGGGAGACGGTCCGGCGCGCACTGGTGAAGATTTCTCCGGGAACCCGAACCGAGCCAGCGCCGAGGTACTTTTGCGCCAATTCGGCAGCGACTTCACCCAGGCATCGAGATAGACAGGCGCTCCGATCAGTTCTTCCAGACGTGCGCGGGCATGCGCGCCAATGGCCTTGATCGTTGCTCCCGCTCGTCCGATCACGATGCCCTTCTGCGATTCCCGCTCGACGAAGAGCGTGACCCGAATGTATATGGGCCGCTCGTCCTCGCGAAACTCCTCCACCTCCGCCGTGAACGCGTAGGGAAGCTCATCTCCCAATAATTCGAAGGCAGCCTCCCGCAGGTACTCGACCACGAAGAACCGTAACGGCTGGGTGCCGACGTCATCGGCGTCGAACTGGAACTCGCCGTCAGGCAAAAACGTCTGCACTCGCGCAAGGAGATCGTCCAGTCCTTGGTTGCCCCTTGCGGCTACTACAGGAGCGTCAAGCTGGAGCTCGGCTCGCCGTACTGCGGGAAGAAGATCCCCCTTGGTGTAAACGGTGAGAATCGGGACGTTCAGCGGCCGGTCCAGGCGGGCAACCTCTTCGAACGGGGGCGCCGGAGCATCCGGCGCCGGGTGAAGATGGAGAACGAGGTTCATGCGCGCCGCTGTGTCGAGCGCCACTTCACGCATGCGCTGCTGGAGCAGATAGGCGGGATCGAGCAGGCCAGGCAGATCGTGAAAGATGTATTGGGTGTCGTTCTCTGTGCGGATCCCCACAACTGGAAGACGGGTGGCCTGCGGCTTCGGGCTGACGATGGCCAGGTGCTGACCGACGAGGGCATTCAGCAGCGTGGACTTGCCCACGTTGGGAGCGCCAGCGAGCGCGATGTGGCCCGTCTTTGTTGGCATACCACGAAGTTAACTGCCAAGAGCTATGGGCGAGCGAAAGCCCCACCGGGCGGTGCTCGGTGGGGCTCTCTTCTAGCTGATCTACTCGATGACGATGTCGACCCGCCGGTTCTTCTCCCGATTGACTCGGGTGTCGTTCGGCGCGATTGGCCTCGTCCGGCCAAACCCTTCGGTTGAAGGAATGCGATACAGCGGTATGCCCTGCTCCACCAGGAAGTCGCGAACCGACTCCGCCCGTGCCTGGGAGAGCTTCTGGTTGTAGGCATCGGTGCCGGTGGAATCGGTGTGCCCTTCAATCTCGAGCTTGTACTCACCAGGGAACCCGAGCAGCACGCCACTCAGCTTGCTCAATTTCTCCCGTGCAATTGGCTTCAGGGTGGCCTTGTTGGTTTCGAAGTTGACGCCCGACAACGCAGCGATCAACCCGCGGGCTCCCTTGCGAGTCTCCATAATGGCTGAGACGGATGCGTACAGCCGGGCCTGCAGTTCGGCGGCTTTCCGTTCAGCCTCTGACCGAAGCTGGGCCTCTCGCTCTGCCTGCGCCCGCGCCCGGGCTGCGGATTGCGCCGAGCTGTCGAGCGCCGCCTGCTGCGCGGCTTCCAGCCGCTGCCGCTCCTCCTCGGCGCGCTGGCGCTCCTCTTCCTCGCGGGCTTCCTGAGCTCGGGTCATTGCCAGCTCGCGGGCAGCGTCGGCCCGCCTGGCCGTTTCACGGGCAAGCTCGGCGTAGCGCTTTTCGTCCTTCGGTTTCTTGGTCCAAGTCCGTTCCAAGGAGTCGAGTAGACTGATCGCTGCGCTGAACTCTTCCCGCGCATATTGCCCAGCTTCGACCTTCCGCGCGATCGACACCGAGCGGCGAGCCGCCACTACCGCAAGCGGGGTCACGGAATCGGGTGTAGGTACGGAGGCATCTGCGAGGCCCGACTCATACAGGTCCTCGGGTACACCCTCGTAGGTGACGGTCAAGGTTTGCAGACGAGGATCGGCTGGTTGCGGGAGCGTCAGCTCGGCGACCACAGTTCGGGACGGGAGCCGCACCGCTGCGTACGGCTCTGCGGTGATGATCAGCCCAAATGTCCGCGCCGTAGTCGATCCGGAGATCTCCTGCTGCTTCAGCGGTACCTCGCCCAGACTCTCGACGCCTTCATCGCCTCTCACTACCCAAGCCACGTAACTGGTGCTGAAAGTTCCAATCAGCCGGGGATCCGGAAGCTTCTCGAGCCGGATCTTGATGCTGGATCGTCCGCTGCGATACTCGATCTCCGCGGTGCCCTTTACCATCGCAGCTTCGGGGGTGCCGGAGATCGGGAGCTTGGTTTTCTTGCCATCCGGGAACTGTACGGCCAACGTCATCCCGGAACGGTAGACGGGCGGCGGGACGGGTGGATGACCGACCTCAAGCGCCAGCAGAGCTATACCAATGCCGAATGCTCCCCACATTGAGCCTCCAGAGCGTACAAGATGGAGCAGGGGTGAAGGGCTCGCAGTGCTTCTCA
>DATADG010000374.1:0-10486 GCA_036258655.1 Gemmatimonadales bacterium
GCCGCTATCCCAAATCCGCGTATGCAGCCGACGCCTTGTATTGGCAGGCGTTCTCGCTGTACCGCCTGGGCGGTGACCGCGACCTGCGGGAGGCTTTGGTCGCACTGCACCAGCAACGTAAGCGGTTTCCCAAGGCCGCCACGCAGGGTGATGCCGCAGCGCTCGAGCGCCGTATCCAGGGCGAGCTTGCCCGAAGAGGAGACAGCGAAGCCGCGGAGGACGTGGCAAGCGCGGCGTGGGCCGCGGGTGCCGTGCCTCCTACACCACCGACGCCACCCACTCCTCCTACGCCGCCAACTCCACCGACGCCGCCCGCTACCGGCAGCAGCTCGAGCAGTTGTGCAAGCGATGATGATGACATGAAGGTGGCGGCCCTCAATGCCTTGCAGCAGATGGATGAGGCACGAGCGCGCCCCATTCTCCGACGACTGCTGGCCCGACGTGACGCAGCGTCCGCCTGCCTGAGACGCAAGGCGGTCTTCCTGATAGCGCAGCAGGAGGAGCAGGGTACAGAAAACATCCTGCTGGAGTCGGTTCGCAGCGATCCCGACAGGGAGGTACGGCAGCAGGCAGTGTTTTGGCTCTCACAGGTCGGGACCGACCAGGCGGTTGGCGCCCTGGACTCCATCCTCCGGTTTTCCAAGGACACCGATATTCAAGACAAGGCGGTCTTCGCACTGTCACAGCACGACAGTCCTCGCGCTCAGCAGTCACTGCGTGCCTTTTCCGAGCGGCGTGAGGTGCCCGAATCCGTCCGGGAGAAGGCGATCTTCTGGCTGGGGCAGCGTGGGGGTCCCTCGAATGCGGAGTTCCTGCGGTCGTTGTATAACAAGCTCGAAACCACGGAGCTCAAGAAGAAGGTGCTCTTCTCGTTATCTCAGATGGGAGGCGAGGAGAATGGACGCTGGCTGCTCGGGATCGCGCGGGACACCAGCCAGGGAATCGAGATGCGGAAACAGGCGTTGTTCTGGGCGGGACAGGGCGGCGTCTCGCTTACGGAACTGACCCGCTTGTACGGATCGGTGAACGACCAGGAGATGCGAGAACAACTCATCTTCGTGTACTCCCAACGGAATGAGCCCGCAGCACTGAACCAGCTGATCGATATAGCGAGGCGGGAGAACAACCCTGAGCTTCGCAAGCGCGCGCTCTTCTGGCTGGGACAATCCGAAGATCCGCGCGCAGCCCAAGTCCTCCAGGAAATCATCGAACAGCCCTAGGCCTGAGGATGAGAACGGCTTTTCTCCTTGGCACACTGGTGGGACTGCTTCCGGCGACTGTTGTAAGCCAGACACTGGAGCAGCGCATCGCAGCTATTGGCGACGGCACCGCGCGCCTGAGCTTTGCGGCCCGCCCTGGCGTCTGTCAGGACGCTGCTCACCACTCCATTGCGGAGCTCGGAAGTACCGAGTGGGAACCGGCCTGCGAGCGTCAGCTGGTGCGAGTGGCGCTCCGCATCCGGGACGGAAACCCGGTGGCGGTTCGCACGTATGTCGGCGGTCGGTGGCGCGCCGCACCGTCCGCACACGACCTGGGTATGGTGCCGGCAAATGCAGCCGCATCATACCTCCTGAGACTGGCCGGCCAGAGCCGTGCGATCAGCGGAGATCCCGTGCTCCCGGCGACGTTGGCGGACAGCGTCGTCGTCTGGCCCTCGTTATTGGCCTTGGCGCGGGCCGATAAGGTGCCTCAGGACCGACGGCGAAGCGCGATCTTCTGGCTGGGACAGGCCGCCGGAGACTCGGTCGCCGGCGCGCTCGATTCGATCGTGCTGGACCCCAGCGGCACCCGGGAACTTCGCAAGCATGCGGTCTTTGCGTTGTCCAAACGTTCGCCCGATGAGGCAGTTCCGGCGCTCATTCGCATCGCCCGCACTAACCGGGACCCCGAGCTGCGGAGAGCGGCGCTTTTTTGGCTGGGCCAAAGCAACGATCCGCGCGCAATCGAGGTCTTCGAAGAAATCCTGAGATAGTCGCGCAACCCTTTGATGGGTTCCTCCGTCTAAGCCTCGCGCTGATCAACTACAGCCGGCTCGATGGAGGTACCCCGTGGCTGATCTCACCACTCTTGCTGCATTCCTGTTTGCACTGACCTGGCCGGAGACAGGAGCGCAGGTCGATACCACCCCGAACCCAACCAGCAGAGCGATGGTCCGCGCCGCGCGGCTCTCGTCCGAGATCGCGCTGGATGGCAGCCTGACCGAGGCGGCCTGGGCGGCCGCCTCACCGGTATCGGACTTTACTCAACGTGAGCCGAACGAGGGCGCCCCAGCCACCGAGCGCACCGAGGTTCGAGTCCTCTATGATGACGATGCCCTGTACATCGGCGCGCGATTGTTGGACCGGAGCCCGGATTCAGTCAGGGCCCAGCTCGCCAGAAGAGATCGATTATCAAACTCAGACCGGTTTCTGGTATTTCTCGATTGCTATCGCGATCACCGGACTGGCTTCTACTTCGGTATAAACGCCGCCGGGACGCTGTACGATGGCACCCTCTTCAACGATGACTGGGAGAGCGATACCTGGGATGGTGTCTGGGAGGGGAAGGCCACACAAGATTCATTGGGATGGAGTGCCGAACTGAGGATTCCCTATTCTCAACTTCGCTTTCAGCGGGAGAAGTCTCTTCGGTGGAGGATCAACTTCAAGCGCGAGATCGCGCGGCGCAATGAGCGCGATTATCTGGTTCGAACACCGAGCAACGGCAGTGGCTTTGTCTCCAGATTTGTGGATCTCGTAGGCATCGATGACGTCACTCCCCCGCCCAGGCTCGAGCTCCTCCCCTACGTGACCACCCGGGCTGAATATCTGAGCCACGAAGTGGAAGATCCGTTCAACGATGGCGCCCGACTCGCTGCCGGACTGGGCGGAGACCTCAAGGTGGGAATCGGCAGCAATCTGACTCTAGATGCAACGGTCAATCCGGACTTCGGTCAGGTGGAGGTGGACCCGGCCGTGGTCAATCTGAGCGACGTGGAGACGTTCTTCGAGGAACGGCGGCCGTTCTTCGTGGAAGGAGCCAACATCTTCAATTTTGGCGAAGGCGGCGCGAACGACTTCTGGGGATTCAACTGGGCGAATCCCTCCTTCCTATATAGCCGGCGCATTGGCCGGGCGCCGCAGGCGGAGCTCCCCGAAAGCTACGACTATTCAAACGTGCCGGCCGGGAGCAACATCCTGGGAGCAGCCAAGCTCTCGGGCAAGGCAGGTAGCTGGAGCCTGGGAGCCCTCAACGCGGTCACCAGCCGCGAGCGGGCCCGGTTTGCCCTGGGCCAGCAGCGCTGGCAACAGGAAGTCGAGCCACTCACCTACTACGGAGTCTACCGGGCGCAGAAGGAGCTCGGTGCAGGCCGTCATGGCCTCGGCTTCATCGGCACGCTCACCGCACGCTCCTTCGACGAAGCTCATCTCCGCAATGAACTGAGCTCATCGTCCGCCACGCTCGGACTCGATGGCTGGACAACCCTGGATCCCGCGGGGGTGTGGGTCATCAGCGGCTGGACCGGCTTAAGCCGAGTCGCGGGTACACCCGAGCGATTGCGGAACCTCCAGGAGAATTCAGTGCACTACTTCCAGCGGCCGGACGCGGACTATCTCGGAGTGGACTCGAACGCGACGTCACTCAGTGGATACGCGGCCCGAGTATCCCTCAACAAGCAGAAGGGGAATTGGCTGTTCAACTCGGCCGTGGGCGTGGTGGACCCCGGTTTCGAACTCAACGACCTCGGGTTCCAGTTCCGCGGCGACCAGATCAACTCTCACCTCATGTTCGGGCACAAGTGGACCCGGCCGGGCCGACTCTTTCGAAGCTGGCGGCTCAATTTTGCGGGCTTCAGAAGCTACAACTTCGGTGGTGACGTCACCTGGACGGGACTCTTTCTCACAGGGTTGTACGAGCTCCGCAACTTTTCAACGGGGCGCTGGTTCGTCGCCTACAACCCGAAGACGCTCAGCGATCGCCGCACCCGTGGCGGACCGCTCATGGTGAACCAGCCCGGCGTGGAATGGGAGTTCACGATGGATTCCGATCCAAACCGGCGCTGGGTGTATGGGTGGGGACTGCATGGCAATCACTATCAGCGAGGCTGGGAGGAGAGTTGGACCGCGTGGGCCTCGCTGGAGTGGAAGCCAGGTGCCCGCGTCTCGCTCCGAGTGGAGCCACAGGTGGGGCGGAGCCGAACATCTGCTCAGTACGTTGACACCTTCGAAGACCCGCTCGCGAGCGCCACATTCGGCCACCGCTATGTGTTTGCCGACCTGGATCAGACGACCGTGTCTGCGAGCGTCCGGCTCAACTGGATCTTTACGCCACGGCTGAGCCTCGAGATGTACGCGCAGCCTCTGCTCTCGTCGGGTCATTACACCGGGTTCAAGGAGCTGGCTCAGCCCCGCAGCTACGAATTCAACCGTTATCCGAATCCGCTCGATACGGCAGATCCGGACCGCATTGTGTTAGATCCAGACGGGTCCGGGCCAGTCGGTGGTTACGAGATCGATGATCCGAACTTCTCGCTCGCGTCGTTGCGGGGGAACGCCGTGCTCCGCTGGGAGTATTCCCCGGGGTCCACCCTGTTTCTGGTGTGGACTCAAACCAGGTCGGATACCGAGACCATCGGGAGCTTCCGTACCGGCCGTGCGCTCAACCGACTGTGGACAGCCGATGCCGATAACATTTTCATGGTCAAGGTTTCCTACTGGTGGAACCCCTAGTACTCGCAAACCTAAAGTACATAAGTAGTTAGTGTACTCTGCTCGGTTTGGTCTTGACGGCAGCTAATCTACTTACAATATTTAACCGCATGGTTAAACCACTTGGTTCAACTCCCCAGTTAAGGATGGCACCGTCCTCCCACGATCGGGAAACGGCCGACCGCATCCTCGACGCAGCGCATACCGTCTTCCTTCGTAGAGGCACCGCCAAAAGTCGTACTCAGGAAATTGCTGATGAGGCGGGGGTCAACAAGGCACTGGTGCATTACTACTTCGGGACCAAGGCCGCGCTTGCTGATGCCATCTTCGAGCGCGCACTCGGCACTCTCGCACCATTGATGTTCGGCATCCTGGCGGACGAGAAGCGCAGCATCGAGCAGAAGGTGCGAGACATCGTCCGGGAGCAGATCGATTTTCATTCCGCCCGGCCCTACTTCGCCGCGTACCTGATCTCCGAGATGCACGCGGAGCCGGAGCGGGTCGCTGCCGTCATGGCCAGACGGGGCAGCCCGCCACGAGATGTGCTCCGGCGGCAGATCCGCGAGGCCGTCGAGGCTGGCCGCATGCGCCCGATCAGCGCCGAGCAGTTCATCGTAAACCTGATGGGCTTGCTGGTTTTCCCGTTTGCCCTGCGACCCGGCCTCAGCGCTCTCCTCGGGATAAAGCCTTCAGGATGGTCAGCCTTCATGGAGGAGCGTAAACGGCTCCTCCCTGACTTCATCCTCGCGGGACTGCGCCCATGAGCCGGTGCACGCAGGTTCTCGCGGCGGTGGTCCTGTCGCTTACGGCGGCAGGTGCGGAGGCTCAGGACACACTGCGTCTCGCCGAGCTGCAGGCTGCAGCGCTGCGCGCTGATCCACGGGCCGGTCAGCTCGATCTTCACCGCTCGGCTGCCGAGCTCCGGCTCGCGGTACTCGGCTCCGAGCGACTGCCTCAGTTCACTCTCAATGGATGGGCCTCGCATCAAAGCGATGTTCCCCGGCCAACCCTTAGTCTTCCGGGGACTGGCTTCCCCGATCTCCCCAAGGATCGCTGGGAATCCACAGTGGACGTGCAGCAGTTGCTTTACGACGGCGGGCACATATCCCGGGAACGCGAACTGGAGCGCGCCCGGCTGGCGGAATCCGAAGCTGGTGTAAAGACCGATCTGTACAGCCTTCGCTCCGACGTTAACGATGCCTTCTTTGCCGCCATCCTGTTCCAGCAAAGGTCGGCGGAGTTCGAGGCATTGATCACCGATCTCGATGCTCGTCTCAGTGCGGTACGTGCCCGAGTCGAAGCCGGTACGGCGCTCAGGCGGGATGCTGCCGAAGTCGAGGCCGAGCGGGCCCGCGCGCTCCTGCAGCGAGATGAGGCTCGGGCCAACCGGCGAGCGGCGCTGGCCACCCTGGCCGATCTCGTGGGGCAGCCTGTCGACACCACAGCCGTACTTCTTCTGCCGGACGAGACCGGGGAAACTGTGCCGGCCGGAGATCCCGACGAGCTGTGGCGGCTCCGTCTGCGGCCGGAATTCGAGCGTTTTCGACAATCACGGCTACGCCTGGAGCGCGAAGCAGCGCTGGCAAAGACGCAAAATCTGCCGCGGGTGTCCGCATTCGGGCAGGCCGGTGTCGGACTACCGGGACTGGATCAGTTTCGGACCAGCTCGGACGTTTTTTGGCGGGCCGGAATACGAGTCGACTGGCGAGCCTGGACCTGGCACTCCGCTGGACGGACGGCGGAAGCCCTTCGCCTTCAACAACGGATTCTGGAACGGGACGAAGCGGCATTTGCGCGCGCGCTGGCTCGTGGGGTCATTGCACACCGTGAAGAGATCCAGAGACTCACTGCCGCTCTGACCGAGGACCGGCGGATTCTGGAGCTACGTTCGGCAATCGAGCGCCAGGCCCGGCTCCAGCACGATGAAGGCACCATACCCACTGCGGAATACGTGGATACCCGAACCGACGTGCTCGAAGCTCGTCTTGCTCTGCAGCGTCACCGGGTAGAGCTGGCGCAGGCTCGGGCGCGATATCTCACGACACTCGGGCTCGCCTCCTTTCCCGGAGCCAAGACACCATGACCACCAGAGCAGGCGGCCGCTACTCGGTCTCGACAGCCCTCCTGTTAGCTCTGGCATCAGCCTCGTGCGGGGACTCTGAGCCCGAGGCCTATGGAAACTTCGAAGCGACTGAGGTAACCGTTTCTGCCGAGGTCGGGGGGCGTCTCTTGACCTTCCAGCTGGACGAGGGGGACCGGGTAACCGCGAGGGCCATGCTCGGGCTGGTTGATACGGTACCCCTGGTTCTGGAGCGCAAGACGCTCGAGGCCCGGCGCGCGGCAGCCGCAGCGCGCGCGCGCGAAGCCACCGCCAGCATCGCAGCGCTGGAGGTTCAGCACAAGGTCGCCGAGCGGGAGCAGGCACGCACCGAGCGACTCCTCCGGAATGCTGCCGCAACCGCGCAGCAGGCGGATCGCGCCGAGCGCGAGGTGCGAGTGACGGAGGAGCAGTTGAGCGGCGCCCGCGCGGCATACCGGAGCGCGCGCCAGGAAGTCGCGGCGCTCGATGCGGAATTGGCGCTGATCGACGATCGAATCGACCGAAGCCGCATCGCCAGCCCGATCGACGGCACGGTCCTGACTCGATACGTCGAGCCGGGCGAATACGTGCAGCCAGGGCAGCCGCTTTTCAAATTGGCTCCCCTCGACTCGCTCACCTTCCGCGCGTACGTCAGCGGTGCTCAGCTGTCCACGCTGCGCCTCGGCCAGGAGGTGGAAGTTGGGGTGGATCGGGCCGACTCCATTGCGAGGATGCCGGGGCGGGTCACTTGGATCGCCTCGAGCGCTGAATTCACCCCCACGCCGATTCAGACGCGTGAAGAGCGAACCGACCAGGTGTACGCAGTGAAGATCGCCGTACCAAACCCAAACGGCACTCTAAAGATCGGCATGCCGGGGGAGTTGATCATCCCGGAAGAGGAAAGCGGCCAACAATGAGCAATGGGTCCGCGGTAGAGGTGTCTGGACTGGTGCGCCGCTTCGGAAAAGACATCGCACTGGACCGTATCTCCTTCAACGTGCAGCCGGGAGAGCTGTATGGTGTCATCGGCCCAGATGGGGCCGGTAAGACCACGTTGTTTCGCATCTTGGCCACGCTGATGCTGCCGGATGAAGGAACCGCTCGGGTTCTGGGACGTGATGTGGTTCAAGACTTGTGGGATCTGCGAACCCGCATTGGCTACATGCCGGGCCGCTTTTCCCTGTACCCCGACCTGAGCGTGGCAGAGAACCTGGCGTTCTTCGCGTCCCTCTTCACCACGACAGTCGAGGAGGCTCGAGAGACCATTGACCCGATCTGGGTCCAGCTAGAGCAGTTCTCCAGCCGGCGCGCGAGTGCTCTGTCCGGGGGAATGAAGCAGAAGCTTGCCTTGTGCTGCGCCCTGGTGCACCGCCCGGAGATCCTGTTCCTGGACGAGCCTACCACCGGTGTCGACGCCGTGTCCCGCCGGGAGTTTTGGGAACTGCTCCGCCGCTTGCGCGACGACGGGCTTCCGATCGTAGTCTCCACTCCATACATGGATGAGGCGAGTCTGTGCGACCGGGTGAGCCTCATGCAGGCTGGCAAGCTGCTGGTGACCAACCATCCGGCCGAGATCGGTCGGTCGTATCCGCTGCCCTTGTTTGCGGTGGGCGGCGGGAATGTGCTCGGCCTTCTCGGAGCGCTGCGGCGTTATCCCCACGCCATGGCGGTCTGGCCGTTTGGCGAGGCGCTTCATTATACCGATAGCAGAGTTGGGACCGACCCCACCCTGATCGAGCGGGAGCTGCGGGCATACATCGAGTCTGCCGGACTCCACGAAGTCACTATTCGACCCATCGCAGCCGGGATTGAAGACGCGTTCATGTGGTACATGACGCAGGAGCGCGCGGCGTGAGCGCACCCGCGATCGATGCGCGCGAGCTCACGCGCCGGTTCGGGAAATTCACCGCGGTGAACGCCATAACCTTTCACGTCAACCCAGGAGAAGTCTTTGGATTCCTCGGGGCTAACGGAGCGGGAAAGACCACTGCGATGCGTATGCTCATCGGTCTGCTTGTTCCTACCTCCGGCTCGGCAACCGTTGCGGGGTACGATATCACGACTCAGGGGGAGCAGGTTCGCCGCCGGATCGGGTACATGAGTCAGCGGTTCTCTTTGTACGAGGACCTCACAGTCCGGGAGAACATCACACTCTACGGCGGCATTTACGGGGTGAGCGACCGTGACATCGCGGTCCGCACCGGCGAGATCCTGAGCCAGATCGGGCTGGAACATGCTGGAGACGACCTGGTCCGGGAAATTCCGCTCGGCTGGAAGCAACAGCTGGCATTCTGCGTGGCGCTGCTCCACCGGCCGCAAATTGTCTTCCTCGATGAGCCGACTGGAGGAGTCGATCCCATCACCCGCCGACGGTTCTGGGAGCTCATTTATCAGGCGGCGGCCCAAGGGACGAGCGTGCTCGTCACCACTCATTACCTGGACGAGGCGGAGTACTGCAATCGCATCTCGATCATGGTCGACGGGGCTATAGCGGCGATGGGCACACCCTCTGCCGTCAAGCGGGAGCTGGGCGCCGCCAGCCTGGACGAAGTGTTTCTCCGTTTGACCCGCCCTGGAGCGGCGGCGTGAAGGCGTTTCTGGGATTCGTGCGGAAGGAGGTGCTGCACCTCCTCCGGGATCGTCAAACGCTGGCCATTCTGCTCCTTCTGCCCCTGATCCAGGTGTTGATCTTCGGGTTCGCAGTGCGCACCGACGTACGGGAGATTCCTCTGGTGGTCGTGGATCCGACTCCGGACGTTGCTACGCTGGAGCTGCGCGAACGGTTAGCGGCCACTGATCGGTTTGATCTCGTCGCGGTAGTCTCCAGCAGTCAGGAGCTGGATCCCCGCTTTCGTTCCAGTACCATCCGGCAGGCCGTGGTGCTTCCCCGAGACGTGGAACGGCGCCTGGGAAGAGGAGACTCGCTGCCGATCCAGCTCATCACCGACGGAAGTGATCCGAACACCGGCGGAATCATGCAGGGGTACGCCACCGCGGTAATCCAGCGGTGGTACGCCGACGTGACACCGGAGAGAGGCGGTCTTCAAATCGAGCCGACCAGCCGGATGAGATACAATCCGACGCTCGAAAGCGCTCACCTGTTTGTTCCAGGCCTTGTCGCCTTCGTCCTGACCATCATGTCGGCGATGATGACGGCTATCTCGATAACGCGGGAAAAAGAAACCGGCACGATGGAGATGTTGCTCGTGTCACCCATCCGGCCGGCAGCCATCGTGGCCGGCAAGGTGATGCCCTACATCGTTCTCGGCTTCCTGAGCGTGGTCCTGGTTCTGGTCGCCGCCCGGACGGTCTTTGGGGTTCCCCTGCGCGGCAGCCTGGCGCTTCTGCTACTGGAGTGTGGGCTGTATATCATCACGGCGCTTGCGCTCGGCATTGTCATCTCCACCCGGGCCCCGACTCAGCGAACGGCAATGATCTTTGCTCTCGCAGGACTGATGATGCCAACCATGCTGCTCTCCGGCTTCATCTTCCCGCTGGAGTCCCTACCTGGCTGGCTCCAGGTGATTTCACACGCGGTGCCGGCACGCTGGTTTCTTCAGGTCGTTCGCGGCATCATGATCAAGGGAGCCAGTCTTGCGACGCTTTGGGAGGAGACCCTCGTGCTGGTCGGAATGACGGTGCTCTTCCTGGCCGTGGGATCACGCAAGTTGGCAATCCGGCTCGGGTGACCTCGTGCGCACCGTCTTTTTTCTGGTTC
>DATADG010000375.1:0-4000 GCA_036258655.1 Gemmatimonadales bacterium
TCTCGTCCATATTTGGGCGGGGAAGGCCCGAGGAGGGGGCGCGGGGAGATACCCTGGAGGCGGTGGTCGAGGTTCCCTTCCGAGTGGCCATGCTGGGAGGGAAAGTCCCGGTTACGCTACCCATCACCGAGGCCTGTCCCACCTGCAGTGGCAGCGGCGGGGCGCCGGGCGCAACCTGGTCTACCTGTCCTGAGTGTCACGGTAGAGGGACTATATCGTTCGGCCAGGGCAGCTTTGCCGTAAACCGGCCCTGCCCGCAATGCAGAGGTCGGGGCAGAATCCCATCCCAGCCGTGTCCGACCTGCCGGGGCGCCGGCGAAGTTCGCGCCGAGCGGAGAGTGACGATCACCGTACCTCCTGCGACTGAAACGGGTGATCGGGTCATGCTCCGCGGGCAAGGGCAGGGGAACGGACAGGGAACACCGCCCGGTGATCTCGTAGTAACCTTCCAGGTTCAACCTGACCGGTTCTTCCGGCGTGAGGGACTGGACATCGTCGCCGATGTTCCCATCAACTTGGCGCAGGCAGCTCTGGGAACCAGAATCAGAGTGCGCACGCTGGACGGGAAAAAGGTGCTGCTCCGGATCCCCCCTGGAACGCAGCCTGGCCGGCGATTCCGGATCAAAGGGCAGGGGCTCGAGAAGAACGGCCGCCGTGGCGACCAGTTGGTGGGCATCCAGGTGACCGTACCCGACGAGCTGACACCCGAGCAACAGGAGCTGATGAAGAAGTTTGCTGATTCGGCGGGGCTGAAGTACTAGTCGTCAGTCGCTAGTCGCCATTCCTCAGTCTTCCGGTGGGCAACTCCTTCGGCGTCAGCCCCACCGATAGCGCGGTACTCACGAATCCTACCACAAGACCACCGAAGAACGCCGACCAGAACCCGCTCACCACAAAACCAAGATTCCAGCTCTCCGAGAGCCAGCCCGTTACCATCAACATCAGCGCGTTGATCACCAGGGTGAAGAGACCGAGGGTGAGCACGATCAGTGGGCAGGTCAGTATCGCGAGCAGCGGTCGCAGCGTGCTATTCACCAGGCCGAACACTGCCGCAACAAGCAGCAGCTGCCCGAGACCGCCATGGAAATCGAGGCCGGGAATCAGGGCCGCGGCTATCCAGAGCGAGGCTGCATTGAGCAGCCAGTGCAGCAGGAGGGCGCGCACCAAGCGTCAGGCGATGACACCGCCGCCGAGCACGCGACCCCTGGCGTCATAGAGTACGCCCGACTGGCCTGGCGTGATTGCTCGAGCCGGGTGTTGCAGTGTAAGAGCCAATCGTCCCGGACCGGACTCCATCACAGTTGCGGAAACGGCACGCGCTCGATACCGAATCTGCACGTCGCAGCTGTCCCCCGGCGCCAGCGGCTCGGCCAGCCAGTTGAGCTCCTCGAGCACGAGGGAGTGCGCGGCCAGATCCTCGACTCCACCCACCACGACCTCGCGCCGCTCGGGATTGATGGCAACTACATAGCGCGCGGTAGTCGCGCCGCCGGGCAGTCCCTTGCGCTGACCTACGGTATACCGGCCATAGCCCGAATGCTTGCCAATGACCTCACCGCTGGTGGTGACCAGAGGACCCGGGACCAGGGCCGGGGCATCGGGCGGGAGGTGGCGCTCCAGTACAGTGACGTAATCATCATTCGGGACGAAACAGATCTCGACTGACTCTTCTTTGTCAGCTGTAGTCAGTCCCAACTTCCGGGCGTAGGCCCGGGTCTCCGACTTCGTCAGCTCGCCAACAGGGGTCAACATGCGAGCCACGACGCTGCGGTCGATACCCCAGAGGAAATAGCTCTGGTCCTTGCTGCGATCCTGTCCCCGGTAGAGTGCCCCCTCGCGGGCGATGGCGTAATGACCGGTCGCGATGTAATCACAGTCGAGCGCGTCGGCATGCGCCAGCAGGTCGCGAAACTTGGTGAATGAGTTGCAGCGGACGCAGGGAATCGGCGTACGGCCCCGACTGTACTCGCTTACAAAGTTCTGAATGACATGCAGGTTGAACCGGTCTTCCAGGTTGAGCACGTAGTGCGGAATGCCAAGCGCCGCGGCCACGTCACGCGCATCGTTGATCGAATCGAGGGAGCAGCAGGGGCGATCAGGCACCTCGTCGCCATAGCAGAAGAGCTTCATGGTGGCGCCGACGACCTCGTGGCCCTGCTCGACCAGGCGGGCGGCAGCAACGGAGCTGTCCACGCCGCCGGACATCGCGACGAGAACGCGGGGGCTCATCGAATGCTCTCGCGAACGGTCGGCCCGTCGGCGGGTCCAGCGGTCGCCTTCGGTCCGGCATTGCCCGCCTGCCCGCCTGTCCGCCTGCCCGACTCCGCGCCTGACACTCCACCCGCCCGCCCGTCCGACCGACCGAGCACCCCTGCCAGCTTCCGCACCTTTGCCACCACTGCTGGGAACACCTCTGCCGTCCGCTCGACGTCTTCCGCAGTACTCTCGCGCCCGAAGCTGAACCGGATCGTTCCCAGCGCAAGCTCTCGCGGCACGCCCATGGCGACCAGAACGTGCGACGGTTCCACCGCTCCGGTCGAGCAGGCCGACCCGCTGGAGGCTGCAATTCCGGCGAGGTCGAGATGCATGAGAAGCGCTTCGCTGTCGGCCCCCTGCACGGCGACACTCAGGAGGTGCGGCGCACGCCGGCTCGACTCGGCGATGATGAAGAGGTCCGGGACCATAGCCTGGAGCCGTGCGGCCAGATCGTCCCGGAGTGTTGCAAGCCGATCCGCCTGATAGGCCTGCTCTGCGGCAGCAAGCTGAGTTGCGCGACCCAGTGCCACTGCTCCAGCCACGTTCTCGGTGCCGGGTCGAATGCCGAACTGTTGCCCCCCGCCGTGGAGGATCGCTTCTACCGCTTTCCTGTCTCGCACAATGAGCGCTCCAATGCCTTTGGGCGCTCCAATCTTGTGTCCGGAGATGGTGAGCAGCGTGCAACAGAGCGCCTGCACCGACACTGGTACCTTGCCAATAGCCTGAACCGCGTCTGTATGGAAAACCACACCGGACTCACGACACCGGTCGGCAATTTCCGCGACCGGCTGCACCACTCCCACCTCGTTGTTCACCCACATGACCGACACTACGGATGGAGCACCCGCCAGTGCCGCGTCTAATGCGTCCAGGTCGAGCACGCCATTCTGGTCCACCGGAAGCAGGATCTCGCGGCCACCCAGGTGACACACGGCATGTGCCGCTGCGAGTACCGCCTTGTGCTCGATGGCCGAAACCGCAGCGCACATGGAAGCATTGCGCTCCTTGGCTGCCAGGGCGGCGCCCACGATTCCCAGGTTGTCCGCTTCGGTGCCACCCGAGGTGAAGATCACCTGACTGGGCTCCGCCCCGAGCGCTTCGGCAATCTGGCGCCGCGCCTGCTCCACGCCCGCCCGAGCGGCTCGGCCGAACCGGTGCGCGCTCGAAGGATTCCCGAACGCCTGGTCGGTGAGATACGGCATCATGGCCTCCAGCACCTCCGGTCTTACCGGAGTAGTGGCGGCGTAATCGAGATAGACAGGCGGGCGCATAGCCTGAAGATAGCGGCTCAGCGTGAAACGTGAAAAGTGAAAGGGAGCAGGAAGCAGTGCGTACCCACTCTTCAATTTTCACTTTTCACTTTCACTAAATACTGCGAACACCCAGTTGAACCACGTCGTCAACTTCCATGGTTTCATGGGTGAAGAATGGCTCGCCGTAGCGTTTCCGGATTAGCGAGCCGTAGTGCGCGTTCTGGGTCTCGATCAGGGAGTACAGGTCCTGACCGGTGGGAAAGATTTCCCCCGCAGCCTTGGCCCCGTCGAATTGACTGCTGTAACACTTGATGGCCGCGAGCTTACGCGCGAATTGCTCGCTGATGTCTACGACGAAGGTCGGCTTGACGGGGTCCTCTCGGTAGGAAAGGGCGTACAGCAGCTTGTGAGGACGATGGGCGTTTCCCGGCGCATCGTACCGGGAGAGCCCCGCCAGGTAGCTCGCGTCCCGGCCCAACTCGGATGCCACT
>DATADG010000376.1:0-3649 GCA_036258655.1 Gemmatimonadales bacterium
AAGTGAGGCTCGACGCCCCACTCGATCCCGAGGGAGAGCGCTCCATGATCGAGCGGTTCATTGCCGAAGAGCAGGGCGATCCGGAGGAGCAGTCCATGGAGCGGTTCCTGACCGAGCAGGTGGACGCTGCGCTGAGCTCGCTCTCGCCGAGGGATGCCAAAGTGCTGCGACTCTACTTCGGGCTCGATGGAGGCCGGGAGCACACCCTGGAGGAGATTGGAGGCATGCTGGGCGTCACCCGCGAACGGGTCCGACAGCTCCGGGATCGAGCGCTCAAGCGGCTGCGGGACGGGGAAGTCGGTCGGGCGCTGGCCAGCTTCGCGGCGTGACAACGGCTCGGCAGCGGGGCAGTGGGGCCGCGGGCCGGCAACGGCACACCACCTGGGCACGGGGAGTTCAACCCTGTTCCTCCGCCCCGCTGCCGCTCCGCCCAGCTTAACTTCCTTCAGTGTCACCCACCACAATGTTCTCCCACGCTGCCACCGGGGAAAACTTCATCGCGCATGTGGGCCGCCGCAGTATGGATGCGGGCCGAGCCCTGGCCGATGTGAGAACCTGGCTTCCACTCCTGCTGACGCAGATGCGCCGGCTGGGAGTGGACTCGGTGCCGATCGCACTCTTCATCGCTGTCTTTACCGGTATCGTCCTCTCCCTGTTGTCCTCCTACATCTTCACTGGAACGGTCCCCCTGTACTTCGTCGGGGCGCTGGTGGGAAAAACCATCATGATGGAGCTCGGCCCGGTGCTGACCGGGATGGCGCTGGCCGGACGGGTCGGCGCCAGCATCGCGGCCGAGCTGGGAACGATGAAGGTTACGGAGCAGGTGGATGCGCTGGAGACGCTTGCGTACGATCGATACGCGTATCTCGTCGTTCCGCGGGTACTGGCCGCAACGCTGATGTTCCCGGTGGTCACGGCGTTTGCCATGGCCGTCGGAGTGACCTCCGGATGGATGACCGCGATCAACCTCCTGGATCTCTCCAGCCCCGATTTCTTCAAGGGCTTGAAGCTCTTCTACCAGTTCAAGGATATCTGGTTCGGTCTGGTCAAGAGCGCGAGCTTCGGCCTGGCAGTAGCGCTCATGGGATGTCTGCGCGGTCTTGCCGCTCAGGGTGGCGCGCAGGGGGTCGGCGATTCGACCACCCGTGCCGTGGTGCTTGGCTGCGAAGCTATCCTGGTGCTGGATGCTTTCTGGGCGCTTGTTCTCTTATGAGGCGTCCAGCCGGTCAGGCGGTCCGCCGGTCAGCCTCGTGATTACGCTCGAGAACGTCTCGAAATCCTTCGGCGGCCGGACGGTGCTGAACGGCATGTCATTGGACGTCCCGGACGGGCTGAACACCGTGATCATCGGCGGCTCGGGTGCCGGCAAGAGCGTCACACTCAAGCTCATTGTGGGCCTGCTGGAGCCGGATGCCGGCCGAGTGGTGGTGGATGGAGAGGACGTGCAAGCGCTGGATCGGGATCAGCTGGCTGCGCTGAGAGGCCGCATCGGGTACGTCTTCCAGTTCGCAGCGCTGTTCGACTCCATGACTGTGGCGGAGAACATACGGTTGGGTCTGGTCAAGCGAGGCTACGCTGAGGATGTGATCCGGCAACGTATCCAGGAGAGCCTGGCTGTGGTCGATCTGAGCGGCACCGATGACAAGCTTCCGGCCGAGCTCTCGGGCGGTATGCGGAAACGGGTGGGGATCGCCCGGGCGATTGCCCTCAAGCCCCACTACATTTTGTATGACGAGCCAACCACCGGCCTCGACCCCGTGACTGCAGCGGTCATGGATCAACTCATCATCCGGACCCGGGACCTCGGCGTCACCGGACTTGTCGTCACTCACGATATGCGCAGCGCATTCACCGTCGGGAACCGGGTCGCCCTGCTGTACCAGGGCGCCATCCGGCAGGCCGGCACGGTGGACGAAATCCGGAGGTCGGACGATCCCGTGGTCCGGCAGTTCATCGAAGGCCGTCCCGGTCCTGCTCTGGTGCAGCCGGCCGTGCGGAGGTCCGCAGGATGAAGCGCAGTAACGAATTCGCGGTTGGGCTGGCGGTGCTCGCGGCCCTGGGTCTGGTGATCGGCGGAGCCTTGTGGCTGAGTGAGACCGACATCAACCAGAAGAAGACCAGCTATGCGGCCAGATTCCGCACAGTCGGCGGACTCGGCGTCGGTGCTCCGGTGACCCTTCGCGGTGTCAGGGTCGGGCGGGTCGAAACCATCCGGCTGGTGGAAGACGAATGGGTGGAAACCGAGTTCAGCATCGATCGGGCGGTGGAGCTCCCCCAAAAACCTGCGGTCATCTCCGCGTCAGCCAGTCTCTTCGGAGAGTGGACCGCGAATATCGTTCCGTTCGAGCCGCTGCCAGTTGATCCGAACCTCAGAGACGCCCTGATCGAGTCGGACCAGGCCGGAGGGGACGCCTGGCCGGGCGCGACTCTTCCCGATATCGGGCAGCTGACCGCGCAGGCCAGCCGAATTGCGGGTGACGTCGCCGACGTGACCCAGCGAATTGGACAGGCATTCGACAGCACCGCGCTCAAGAACCTCCAACAGAGCGTCAGGGATCTCGCCACGATTTCGGCCAGGCTGGTCAGGTTCGCCAATGCGCAAACGGACCGGATCGACAGGGTGAGCGAGAACGTTGCCACCACTGCGGACGCCTTCACCGGAGTGGCCCAGTCATTCCGCGGCGCAGTGGCTCGACTGGACAGTGCAACCAGCGACAATCAGCTCAAGGAGATCCTCGATAACTCTCGCAGCACCAGCGCGGACATCCGGGCTGCCGCTGCCGACCTGCGCTCAGTGATGGCCGCGGCTCGCGCCAATGAGGCCAGTCTCGTTCGTGTCATCCACTCGGCGGACTCACTGCTGACGAGGCTCAAGGCCGGCAACGGTACGCTAGGGTTATTAGCCAGCGATTCCTCCCTCTACTACGAGACCACGAAGACTGTGGTGCAGTTCCGCGATCTCATCGCCGATATCAAGGCGCATCCGGGGAAGTATCTCAAGATCTCGGTGTTCTGATGAGTAAGCGCCGCGCCGAGCTGGAGGTGAGCGCCGGCGGCATTGTGTTCCGCCGGGTCCCGGGGGAGCCGGCCAGGTACCTGCTGATCCGAGATTCCTACAACAATTGGGGGTTTCCCAAGGGGCATTTGGAGCAAGACGAGTCACCCGCGCAAGCGGCTCTGCGAGAGACAGCCGAGGAAACCGGCCTGAGCAACCTGGTGCTGCACGGGCCCATTCGGGTGATCGACTGGCACTTTCGGTTCCGGGGCCGACACATCCACAAGTATTGCCACTTTTTTCTGTTCGAGAGTCAAGAGGGGGATGTTTGCCCCCAGGTCGATGAGGGTATTACCGCTTGTCAGTGGCGGCCGCTGGGAGAGGCGCTGGAGATTCTGAGCTATGACAACGCACGGGGAGTGTTGAAGCGGGCCGGGGAGATGGTGCGAACGCTGGTTGCCGTAGGCGCGGGGCGGGGAGGCGCACGGGCGGACGGGCGGACGGGCAGACAGTCATCACCGGAAGGCACAAGTATCTCAGGCGCAGAAAGCATGGCGGACAACGACGTGGTCGAGGCCAATTCAAACGACCCCCAGTCCGCCGGTCCGCCCGTCCGCCAATCCGCCGGCCCGCCGCCCTGACATGCCGGCGATT
>DATADG010000377.1:0-2980 GCA_036258655.1 Gemmatimonadales bacterium
ACGGTATGCCGATTCCCGGACCGCCATGGCACCACGCCAAAGCACCGATGCTGGGAGAAGCGCCAGGCGGGCCAACCGCGCATCCGGCCGTCGGCTGGTCCAGAGCCAACGCACTACCCGATGGCTATCACCTCGTCGCGCCATGCACCATTCCTGGAAACCCGATTGAGACCGGCGAGCGCCCGTTCAACTCCGTCGGAAAACCCATCATCTCCCGGCGCCACCTCGAACGGCTCGCCATACGTGATCCACACGCGTGCGAAGGGTCGGGGAATCATCATGCGATCCCACGAATGTAATCGCCACGCCTGGTCGGACTCGGCATGCAACGGCACGATCACCGCTCCGCCGCGCTGCGCCGCAGCCACGACACCAGGCTTGAGCTCGCGCCGAGGCCCTCTGGGTCCGTCCGGCGTAAAAGCAACAGCGTATCCCGCCTGCAGCTCTCGCACCGCTCGCAGGAGCGCCCGCGCCCCACCACGAGTGCTGGACCCGGGCAGCGACCGGTAACCCCACCGCTCGGCCAACAGGGACAAGTATCTCCCCTCCCTGGCTTCGCTCACTACAATCGCGATGTTCTGGCCGCGATGCTGCCAAAGCAGTGGCAGCAATGCTTCGTGCCATAGCAGAAAGACGTGTGGCCGCCTGGCGCGATAGATGGAGCGCCATCGCTCCTCATGTATCACCTGAATCCGCCACGTGGAGGCCAGCCATTGGACCACCGGAGGACCGATCTTTGCGGCTATTTCCGGCGACAGCCTTAGTCGCACCGGCCCAGCAGCTCGCTTGCGAGGTCAACCACTCTGGTGGAGGCGCCGGCTTGACCCAGACGCTCTCGCACCAGCGCCAACCCATTCCGCTGGGCAATGGCAAGCGGATTGGACGAATCCAGGAGCGGCCGCACATGAGCCGTCATTTCTGCGGCGGTTGCCCGGTCCTGCAGCAGCTCAGGCACGATCTCCTGGTCGGCCACGAGATTCACGAGGCTGACCCAGCGAACAGTTCGCACCCGTTGGAAAACCGCCCAGCTGACTCGGTGAACCTTGTACGCTACGACCATTGGCGTCCCCGCCAGCGCGGCTTCCAGCGTCGTGGTTCCTGACTTTGCAAGCGCCGCATCGGATGCGGCCAGGAGAACACCGGGATTGTTCCGCCGAATCTCGATCCGCCCGGGATCGGGATAGATGCCGTCGGCTGTTCCGGCCACAAGCACACGATCGCAACTTCCTTCCTGAAGCAGCTGCTGGGCGGTCTCGCGGAAGGGTTTCCAGAGACGACGAATTTCTTGTCCCCTGCTTCCGGGAAACAGACCCAGGACTTTCTCGTGGGATGCAATACCAAGCTGCTCTCGCGCCTCGCTGCGGGTAGGGCCCGGCGTACGATCGACTAGAGGGTGGCCGACGTAGTGACTGCTCACCCCGAGCCGACCGAAGAAAGTCTGCTCGAAGGGCAGAACTACCGCGAGCCGGTCTACCGCGGCAGCAAGGCGCTGGGCGCGTTCCGGCCGCCATGCCCAGAGCTGCGGCGCAATGTAGTAGAGAACTTTCGTGCCGGTCCGGTGGGCCGCTTCTGCCAGCCGGAGGTGAAAACCCGGATAGTCTACCAGCAGCACCAGGTCGTAACGCCCAGCTTTGAAGTCCTGCTGGAGCGCGCGCAGCAGGCGGTAGTGCGCGCGAATCTTGGTGATCACCTCGACCACACCAAACGCCGCCAAACCTTCGATCGGATACCGGATCGTGGCACCCGCCTGCTCCAGGTGAGGTCCACCGAGCGCCTCGATGGTCGCCTGGGGGAATCGCTGGAACAGGGCGCGAACCACAGCGGCGGCGTGAAGGTCTCCTGAAGGCTCGCCGGCGGAGATGAAGATGCGAGGTGCAGCCCCCGCAAGCATCAGACAGAGGGAATGGCGAGAGGCTGGGTGCGTACCGCGTCGGCGACGCGGAGGGCCAAAGCAAGAGCAGCCCGACCTTCTTCCCCCCGGATCACAACTTCCCGTTGCCCCCGAACCGCATGCACAAAACTCTGGAGCTCCAGGGCAAGCGCGTCGGCCTCCGGCGCCTCGAGAACGATTCGTTCCACGACGTCCGATAGTTCCCGCCCTGTCCCGGGCTGCCAGCCGGAGCGGACTCGCATGAACTCACCACCCCCGCTTGCCAGGTCCAGCGAGAAGTATCCGTTCGGCTGAAACAGCCGCAGCCGGCGAGTACGCTCTCGTGCCACTCTCGACGCGGTGGCCTGGGCCACTGCGCCGTTCGCGAATTCTACCCGTGCGCTGGCCAGGTCGAGATGGGACGACAGCACCGAGATCCCCGACGCGCGCACCTCCGTAGCCGTACTCCCGCCGGTCAGGTGCAAAATGAGGTCAAGATCATGGATCATAAGATCCAACACTACCGCGACGTCGGTGCCGCGGGGCTGGAAGGGAGCGAGACGTTGACTCTCGAGATATCGGGGACCGTCGAGATACGGCTCGGCAGCCCGAAGCGCACGATTGTAGCGTTCGATGTGCCCCACCTGCAGCTGGACCCGCCTGCGCTTGGCGGTTGCAATCAGCCGGTCGGCTTCGGCCAGGGTCGCAGCCAGTGGTTTTTCCATCAGCACGGGCACGCTCATCTCCAGCGCGCGCAGCCCAACTTCCGCATGGGCATGGGTGGGCACTGCAACCGTGACCGCCTCAACCCGGGCCAGCAAGTCGTCGACTTCCACGAAAGCGGCTGTCCCCAGTTCCGAAGCGATTTTCTGGGAGCGCACTGCATCGAGGTCACACACCCCGACGAGATGCACCTCGTCCAGCTGGGCAAGATGCCTGGCATGGTGTTGTCCCAGGGCTCCCACTCCGATGACACCGACCGGGAGCCGGGATCTCACGCCGGAACACCCCGCTCGCTGGACTCGACGAAGGCAAGGAATCGCTCTACTTCCGGATAGGGAGGAAGCTCGGAGCGGGCCCGCTCCATGGCCTGGGACAGGTTGAGATCGG
>DATADG010000378.1:0-6770 GCA_036258655.1 Gemmatimonadales bacterium
TTACATCGGCGCAGCCAATTGCGCATAGCCAACAGCCAGCACTGTTACGAAGTTGTCGACTCCGCGAGGGGATACACCGACACCTTCTTCCGGTTCTTGTCCCTGAATTCGAACTTCACAACGCCATCGATCAGGGCGAAGAGGGTATCGTCATTGCCCCGCCGGACATTTCGGCCGGCGTGGAACTTGGTCCCCCGCTGACGGACGAGAATGTTCCCGGCGGTAACCCGCTCGCCCCCGAAGCGCTTGACGCCGAGGTACTGGGGATTGCTGGTCCGCCCGTTGCGGCTGGAGCCTACACCTTTCTTATGCGCCATCTCTGTTCCTCAACCCGGCTTGACGTCGGTGATCCGAACCTCGGTATAGCCCTGCCGGTGTCCGGTCTTACGGCGATAGTTTTTCCGCCGCTTGAACTTGAATACGTAGATCTTGGGTTCCTTCCCGGCCCCGACCACCTCGCCGGTCACCTGAGCGCCCTTCACCAGCGGCGTACCGGCCGTTACGGTCTGCCCGTCGGACGAGAGCAGAACCTCGTCGAACGTGACCTTCGCCCCGGCTTCGGCGTCCATCAAAGGGAGCCGGAGCGTCTTGCCCTTTTCAGCCTTGTATTGCTTGCCGCCGGCGCGGATGATTGCGTACATCGTTGTACCTGAGATAGTGAAGGAGCGGTCCAAAATCAGCCCGTAAAGCTAGATAGGGCCCGTCTCTCGGACAAGAGGATAGCCCGCAGCGGCAGGCAGAGTGACGGCCTGCCACCCTACCGACGTCTAGGCCACCGCATACAAGTCAGTGACGTCGCGTCCCGCCGGCCGGCTCATCAGGCGGAACTCATCCAGCCGCATCATGGGATCGTCGCGGAGCTCGATGTCGACGCCGGTGAGCTTGGTCAGGGTTTGCAGCAGCTTGGGCTCGTCTTCGAGCAGGTACAGCGCGACTTCGGGATGCAGTCTGACGCTCAGCTGCCGTTCCCGTCGCTCGTGGCCGGCTCGCTTGAGGGCCCGCTCCAACCTTCGCGCCACCACCTCGGGGGTAAAGACCCGTCCGGTTCCGGCGCAGGTGGGACAGTCGGTCGTCAGCGAGTGCCAGAGCGAGGGGCGCACCCGCTGCCGAGTCATCTCGACCAGGCCGAGCTCGGAGACGGCAAGCGCCTTGGTTCGCGCCCGGTCCCGCCCCAGATGGGTTCGCAGCTCCTGGAGAACTTTGTCTCGGTTGGACCGGCTCTCCATGTCGATGAAGTCGCAGACGATGATCCCTCCGATGTCGCGCAGCCGGATCTGCCGCGCGATCTCCCGCGCCGCCTCGAGATTCGTGCGCAGAATGGTCTTCTCGGGATCCTTCTTTCCGGTATAGCGACCGGTGTTGACGTCGATGCTGATCAGCGCCTCGGTTGGCTGGATCACCAGTGAGCCGCCGGTCGGTAGCTCCACTCGCGCCTTGAACAGGTCGCGGATCTCGGCTTCGATGTCGAACTTGTCGAAGAGCGGTGTGGCCTCGGTGTAGAGGTGGACCCGGCTCATCAGCTCCGGATCGATCTGCTGGAGGTACTGCTCGATCTCGTTGTACAGCTCCTTCACATCGACGTAGAGCGCGTCGACCTTGGCGCTGAAGAGATCGCGGATGATCCCCCGGGTGAGGCTGGTCTCCCGCTGCAGCACTGCCGGCGCGCGGCGGACGAACGTCTTTTTCCGATTGATCTTTTTCCAGGAGGCGAGCAGCGAATCGATCTCGCGCCGGAAGTGCTCCTCGGTCACCCCCTCGGCCACCGTCCGGACGATGACCCCACCGGCATCCTTGGGCAGGAGCTTGGAGACCATGTCGCGCAGCTTTGCGCGCTGCTCCCGGCTCTCGATCTTCCGGCTCACCCCTACCTTCGAGGCGTAGGGCATGTACACGAGGAATCGGCCGGGGAGGGAGATCTGCGCGGTGACCCGGCATCCTTTGGTGCCGATCGGCTCCTTGGTCACCTGCACCGGCAGCGTTTGGCCCTTCTTCAGAATGTCCTGGATGTTTGGGAGGGCGCGTCGGGAGGATATTTCACGTTGGCGGCGCTCGCCTTGCTCTGCCGCGTTTCCGGCTCCATTGTTCCGCCGCCGGCGCCGATCCCGGCTCCGCCATGGCGGCTTCTGGTCGGCAGCGTTTTGCTCTACTCCACCTTCGACGACCTCGACTGCCCCACCTCCCGCCTCTGCGACCGCCGGCTCTTCCACCTCTTCTTCTTCTTCCGGATCCTCGTCCTCCTCCGGCTCCAGCAGATCAGAGGCATGGAGGAATGCGCTCTTTTCCTGACCGATGTCCACGAATGCTGCTTGAATGCCGGGGAGTACCGCCTCGACTCGTCCCAGGTATATGTCGCCGACGGTCCGGCGGTGATCGGGACGATCGACCAACAGCTCGACCAGCCGATCGTCTTCCAGGATAGCCACGCGGGTCTCGCGCTGGCTCCCATTAATCAGAATTTCACGCTTCAATGCGACCTCAGCCGCCCGAAAGCTCCAACGAAAAAAACGCGCTCCTCAGGGCCTGCCCACCACCGTTCGAGGAGCATGCCGCGAGAGCGCGTCGCTGCTGGGCCTAATTGTATAAGAGGGGGTGGCTTGTGGGTAGTCGGGGGTGTCAGTCGGGACGAGTGCCGACACACATCATCAGCAGAGTTCAGTAAGCTCACCCTGCTACTACTGGCCGGTGACTAGTCCACCAACTCTCCCAGGATCTGCCGGCCTATCACAATCCGCTGTATCTCGCTGGTGCCTTCACCGATCTCACACACCTTGGCGTCGCGCATCATGCGCTCGACCGGGTATTCCGTGGTGTAGCCGTATCCGCCGAAGATCTGAACCGCTTTGGTAGTGGTACGCATGGCCAACTCGGAGCAATACAGCTTGGCCATGGCGGCTTCCTTCTTGAAGGAGCGTCCATTCTGCTTGAGCCAGGCGGCGTGATACAGGAGGTGGGTGCCGGCCTCGATCTCCAGGGCCATGTCGGCCAGCTGGAAGCTCACCGCCTGGAAGCTGCCAATGGGTCGGCCGAACTGCTTTCGTACCCCGGCGTACTTGAGCGCTTCCTCGTAGGCACCTTCCGCGATGCCGAGAGATAACGCGGCGATACCTATCCGCCCGGCATCGAGGGTCTTGAGAAAGTTGATGAACCCGTAGCCCAACTTGCCCAGCACGTTCTCCTTGGGCACCACCGCATCCTCGAAGATCAACTCCCGGGTGTCGCTCGCGCGCCATCCCATCTTGTCCTGTTTCTTGCCTGCCCTGACGCCGCGGATCTTGGGCAAATCAGGGGCATGGCCCACGCCGAGCTGCTTCGCCTTTTCCAGATCGGTAGTGTCTTTGGTGACGATGAAGCTGGTGATTCCCTTGTTTCCCTTGCCCGGCTCGGTGCGAGCGGTGACCACGAAGATTTCGCCCACGCCCGCGTGGGTGATGAAGATCTTGGAGCCGTTGAGCAGGTAGTGATCGCCCCGATCCACGGCAGTGCTTGCGGTGCTGCCTGCGTCACTGCCGGCGCCGGGTTCAGTGAGCCCGAATCCGCCCAGCACCTTTCCGGAGGCCAGGAGCGGCACGTAGCGCTGCTTCTGTTCCTCGGTGCCGAACTCCACGATGGGTGAGGTGCCGAGATTGGTATGAGCGCTGATGGTAAGAGCGTGGCTGGCGTCGACCTTGGCCATCTCGTGGATGGTGATGTAATAGGAGAGCTGGTCCATACCAGCCCCGCCCAATTCCTCGCTCCAGGGCACGCCAAGCAGCCCCAGCTCTCCCATCGCCTTGATGTTGTCCCAGGGGAAGGTAGAGGTCTCGTCCAGCTCGCGAGCCACCGGGGCTATGTGGGTGCGTGAAAAATCCCGCACCATCTCGCGAACCTGAAGATGCTGGTCGGTGAAGTAGAGAGAATCGTCCATAGCAGCACGAACCTAACCTTGAAGACGTTACCCGTACACCCGTTGCTGAGTGCATTGCAGCAAGCTGCTGCCGACGTTCGAGTTTTGGAGTAGCTTAGGCCAACTGAACAAGCCAGGACTCATGACGCCGGTACTTCTTTTCGTCCTCCTCATACTGCCGAGCGGTCTTGGAGCCCAGCAGGTTCCGACACCCGGGCCGCAGGACATTCCCGTGGCAGTTCCGGGGGACATCGGTCTGGCGGGAGATTCACTACCCGACATCGCCCGCTTCCTGAACGTCAGGAGCGTACGTGAGTTCGCTCCGTCGCCCGATGGGCAACACGTGGCTATCGTCACCAACACCACCGGGCAGCCGCAGCTCTGGGTCGCGCCCATGTCCGGGTTGGCTCCACGTCAACTCACGTATGCCGAGTCCGGAGTCACCTTCCACAGTTGGTCACCGGCAGGAAATTGGATCATCTACGGCACCGACCGAGGCGGCAATGAGCAGGAGGGTTTTTACCTGATCTCACCCGACGGCCGTTCCGAGCGCGAGCTGCTGGCGCCCAGCAAAGCCTTCCGAGTCTTTGGCGCGTGGTCTCCCGATGGCCGGAGGATCGCGTTTGCATCCACCGAACGCAACGGAGTGGATTTTGATATTTACCTGATGAACGTCTCTGACGACGGTCGCCGAAGCGAGCCGGTACTGGTGCTTCAAGGGAAAGGCGGTCTGTATCCCGTTCGCTGGCGGCCTGATGGAAATGCGGTTGTGCTCTCGGAGACTCGGGGCGAGGCAGATAACAACGTGTATCTACTCGACGTTCGGACCAAAGAGGTGGATACGCTATTCCGTCCGACCGATGCCTCGGCATACGGCGGGTTCGCCTGGACACCCGATTCGCGCGGCTTCTACGTTGTCACCAACCAGGAGCGGGACCTTGCCGGACTCGCGCGCCTCACGGTCGGTGAACGGCTCACCTGGATCAGGACACCACCAGTTGAGGTGGAAGGAGTAGGCCTGTCCCGGGATGGTCGTTATTTGAGCTGGACGGAAAACCACAACGGCTATTCCGTCCTCTCGCTGAGGGATCTGCGCCTGAACCGGATGGTCGTGCTGCAACCATCCCTTCCGCGTGGCGTCTACCAGTTCACGTGGGCCGACAGTGTACCGGTGCTCGTAGTACACGTTTCGGGTCCTCAAGTTCCCGGGGACGTATGGCGGGTTGATGCAAGAAGCGGACATACCAGCCGAGTCACACACTCCGAAAGTGCCGGGCTCGACCCCGCTCGATTCGTGATACCCGAGGAAGTGTCGTTCAGGAGCTGGGACGGCGAGACTATCTATGGCCTTCTATACAGGCCGACCGGAGCGCAGCCCGGAGCCAAACTTCCCGTGGTTGTGGGGGTCCATGGCGGTCCCACTTTCCAGGCTCGGCCAACCTTCAATGCGGCATTCCAATATCTGCTCACCCGCGGCATAGCAATATTCGACCTGAACTTCCGCGGTTCGACCGGGTATGGGAAGCGGTTCACCCGCCTGGACAATCAGCGGCTTCGTCCAAATGCAGTCAAAGACATGGCCGCCGCCCTCGACTGGCTGGGGAGCACCGGCAAGATCGACACTTCCCGCGCGGCAGTAATGGGGGGCTCATACGGGGGCTACATGACTTTTGCGGCCATGACGCAGCTGCCGGGGAGATTCAAAGCCGGCGTTGGCTTTGTCGGGGTCTCCAACTGGATCACTGCGCTCGAG
The DNA here is from genome assembly GCA_036258655.1 of Gemmatimonadales bacterium. Classification (GTDB taxonomy): domain Bacteria; phylum Gemmatimonadota; class Gemmatimonadetes; order Gemmatimonadales; family GWC2-71-9; genus CAVVWJ01. The sequence goes on from DATADG010000378.1 coordinate 5,637, forward strand.
GGCGCGTCCCCGGCACTGAAGGCGAGCGACCGGATCGAGTACGGAAATATTGACGATCCGTCCGACCGCGAATTCTTTCGCAAGCTCTCCCCACTCAGCGCAGTCGAGAACGTCCGTGATCCTCTCATGGTGCTCCATGGCGCCAACGACCCCCGTGACCCGGTGCAGGAAGCGGATCAGCTCGTTGCGGCGATTCGCCGTCGTGGAGGTGAGGTCGAGTACCTGCGCTTCCCCGACGAGGGACACGGCATCCGGAAGCTATCCAACCTGATCATAGCCTACCGAAGGATTGCACGTTTCTTGGAGCGTACACTGCACCCCAGCATGTCCTCCTGATTCATCCGCCGCATTCGGCGCAATCGAGGGATTTTCCGGGGCAGGGCTTAACCGGAGTCTGCTCAGCAGATCGTCGGCGAACTTTGCCAGCGTCCGGGGGCCCACGCCGCGGACCCGGGCCAGTTCCTCGCGGGTGGTGGGACGCGCCTCTACAATGGCCCGGACTGTCGAATCCGTGAGCACGACGTAGGGGGCCACCCCCATGCGCCGAGCGACGTCGGCGCGCCAATTATGCAGGCTGATTACCAGCGAAATGGCGGAAGTGCCGGTGCCCACCGCTGCCGAGTCGCTCCCGGCGAGCGCCGCGAGAATGCGACCGCCGAGGCGCTCTGCCACTGCCGGACCGACACCGGGCACGTCAGCGAGGGAGCCGGCATCATGGGGCGGGTACTCCGCCAGCCGGAGCAGCACGTCGGGCTCGAGCGGAGAGCCTCCCCAAAGCGATCGTTCGCCGGCGAGCGCTCGATGCAAGCGGGTGACGCGGCAGGCTACTTCGTGGCTCGCCTTCATTGGCCGCGGCCTTCGGCCGCACCGGTCGCACCCGGCGCAGTGCTGGAGCCTTTCGCCGAAATACTCCACGAGACGCGCCCGCCGGCAGCCGCTGCTCCGGGCATATCGCTCGACTGCCTCGATCAGCAGTTCTGCGGTGCGCCGCCGCTGGGCAACAGGCCGCCAGTCGACGGGCCCCCGCTCCGGGCGCAGCTCGCGTCGCAGCCGCTCGGCTGAGTCGAGCACATTGCGAGGAACTCCGAGCACTCCGCGCCGACTCCAGATTTTTTCCAGGAGCCGCTTCGGCGG
>DATADG010000379.1:0-14475 GCA_036258655.1 Gemmatimonadales bacterium
AAATCGTCGCTCACGCTCAGCATGGTGGCACTGTTTGTGGCCGCGTCTGCATCGGCCGCTGTTGCCCAGAGCACTCCCGAAAACGCAACCACTCCCAAGACTCCTCCAGCAGAGGCTTCGGCCGGGACGGCAGCTGTGACCCCCGAGCTGATTGCCCAAGGCGAGAAGATCTACCAGGGTGCTGGTCTCTGCTATGCCTGCCACGGTTCCAATGCCCAGGGCTCGGTCGGCCCCAACCTCGCTGATTCCGAATGGATTCACAGCAAAGGAACGTTTGAGGAGATCGTGGAGCAGGTAACGAAGGGAGTGCCGAAAGAACAATCGAAGAGCGGGATGCCGATGCCACCCAAGGGAGGCAGCACCATTAGCGACGAGGAAATCAGGGCGGTGGCGGCCTACGTCTATTCACTCAGTCACAAGGAAGATTGAGGACGCAGCCTCTCACGGCCACACCCGCAGAGCAGCGAGCGAGTACCAGGCCCCGAAGAGTACGCCCCCAGTTGCCAGTATCGGCACCAGCTCGTGCAGCCGGCGCCGCACTGCGCCCTGAGCAAGGGCGTGTGCAAACGCAATCGATAGCAGTGACATCGACGCAGCCGTAGCGCCTGCAAACACCAGGAGCGCAATCAAACCTTCGGCTTTCCCGCCGGCCATTCCTACCAGCAGCACGCCCGCTCCAGCGGAGCCACCGACCCCATGCAGGAGGCCCATGCCGAATGACTCGGCGGGCGAGCGCCCCAGTGCATCGGGATGCGAATGAGCATGCTGCAACGGGTGATCTCTCTCACCTTCACTCCGGGTGTGAACGTGAGGGTGAGCGTGGTACACCGAGCCGTGCCGGTGTGGGTGAACGTGGAAGTATCCCTGACGCCACCGCCAGAGCAGGCGCGTAGCCAAGAGAACTAGCAGAATTCCGATGATTACTTCGGCAGCCCGCTGGACCGGCTCAGTCAAGAACCGGCTGAACAGAATCACCGGAAGGCCCAAGGCGATCAGAGTCGTCCCGTGCCCCAGCCCCCATGCGAGGCCCAGCACAGCAGCACGCCGGGAGCCGCTTCCTCTGTCGTTGAGCAGCAGGGTGGAGACGGCCGTGAGGTGATCCGGGTCAGTCGCGTGTCGAAGGCCGAGCAGGACGGCCATGAGCAAAGGCGTCATGAGCGGGACATAATACCCGATGGTCGGTCGAAAATCACCGACATGCCGAGCCGTAGCCGGATAGATTGCCGCCCATGTCAACCAACCGCCTCGCCGAGTCTGCGTCGGCCTACCTCCGTTCCGCTGCCCATCAGCCTATCCACTGGTATCCATGGGCCGAAGAGGCCTTCAGCGCAGCGGAGGCTGGAGACAAGCCGATTCTGCTCGATATCGGCGCGGTCTGGTGTCATTGGTGCCATGTGATGGACAGTGAGTCGTACGAGGACGCCGACCTGGCGGCATATCTCAACCAGCACTTCATCTGCATCAAGGTGGACCGGGATGAGCGACCCGACGTCGATGCCCGCTACCAGCGCGCGGTGCAGACCCTCACCCAGCAAGGAGGCTGGCCGCTTACAGCCTTTCTGACTCCGGCAGGCGAGGTGTTCTTCGGCGGTACCTACTTTCCTCCTGATGGAAAGTATGGGCGGCCGGGGTTTCGCACGGTCCTGGCCAGTGTGCTCGAGGCGTATCACAATCGCCGCGAGCAGATTCACGTTCAGGCGAAGGCGATCCGTCGGGTGCTCGATCAGCACCTCAATGAGGCTGCCCCTGGAGAGGTCTCGCCCAGCCTCCTTGACGATGCGGTATCTCACATGGTGCGTGCCTTCGACCAGGTAAACGGCGGATTCGGAAGCCAACCCAAGTTCCCTCACACCGCTGCCATCACGTTGCTGCTTCACCGCTGGTACGATCAGCCGTCGGATCAGATCCGCACGATTATCGACCGCACGCTCCAGGGAATGGCCCGCGGTGGCATTCACGATCAGCTCGGCGGCGGGTTCCATCGCTACAGTGTGGACGAGAAGTGGATCGTGCCTCACTTCGAGAAGATGGCGTACGACAACTCCGAGCTGCTGAAGAACTACCTCGATGCCTACGCGTTGTTCGGGACCCAGGAGTACGCTGACGTCGCCCGCGGCATAGTGCATTGGGTGCGCGAGGTCGCCTCTGATCCGGCAGGTGGATATGCGGCGAGCCAGGATGCCGACGTCGGCCTCGAGGATGATGGCGATTACTTCACCTGGACACGGGAGGAGGCGGCCGCGGTGCTGAACCCGGATGAGCTCGAGGTCGCTGCCGCCTATTACGACATCGGTACTGCTGGAGAGATGCACCACAATCCCGGCAAGAACGTGTTGTTCATCGCGGCCTCGGTCCCGAAAATCGCTCTGCGTACGGGGCGCAGCGAGGAAGCGACGGAGCTGCTGCTTCGCTCCGCCCAAGCCAAGCTACGGCTGGCGCGCGACCAACGGACTGCGCCATTCGTCGATCGTACCCGCTATACCAACTGGAACGCCATGATGGCGTCCGCCATGCTGCGTGCCGGCGCAGTGCTGGGAGACACCTGGGCCGGCGCTCACGCCTTGCTCACGCTCAATCGTCTCCAGAACGAGAGCCCCGAACCGGATGCCGTTCCCCACACACCAGGTGGCGTGACCGGTCTGCTGGATGATCAGGTCAACGTCGCCGCGGCAGCGTTGGATGCCTACGAAGCCACCGGCGACCGCAAGTGGCTGGAATGGGCCGAGCGCCTGATGCATCGGGTGTGGCGTGACTATGCCGATGAGAATGGGTCCGGGCTGTTCGACACGGCACGCGGTCGACGAGACGAGACGGGGCTGCTTCCCGCCCGAGCCAAGCCGATACAGGATTCTCCAACGCCCTCACCCAATGGCGTAGCAGGAATCGTTGCCTTCCGTCTGTTCGAGCTGACCGGCGACTCGCGGTGGCAGGAGCGCGGGAGCTCGCTGGTCGCCGCTTTCGCCGGCAGAGTCGCGGAGCTCGGATTGTACGCCGCGACATATCTGCTGGCCGTGGACTGGCAGCTGAATCCAGCCACGCATCTCGTGGTCATTGGTGATTCTCACGACGAAGCGGCTCGGGCGATGCATGCAGCGGCGCTGGCCGGCTTCGTGCCCCGGAAGATCGTCCAGCTGATCTCACCGACTTCCGTGGAGCAGCAGCGCCTTCCTGAGGCGCTCAGGGGGATGCTGGCTGCAGGGGACGCGCCACGGGGCTATGCCTGCACGGGCACCACCTGTACTCAGCCGGCAGCCGATGTGGCCTCCTGGCATGCCGCGCTGGAGTCTCTCCGCTCCGTGGCATCGACCTGAACTTCAGCAGCGTCTGCTTCCATTACATTTCGGCCGTTCCCAACACCAGGATAGGCCCGTGGCCAAGACCGCAACCATCAAGACCAGCAAAGGCACGATCGTCGCCGAACTCTTCGATACCGAGGTGCCCAACACGGTTCAGAACTTCGAGAAGCTGGCGAACAGCGAGTTCTACGACGGGACCCGCTTTCACCGCGTGATCTCCAACTTCATGATCCAGGGTGGAGATCCGCTGTCGAAGGACCCGAACAATCCCCGCGTCGGTACCGGAGGGCCGGGATACAAGATCAAATGTGAAACCCACCTCAACACCCACAAGCACACTGCTGGGACGCTGTCCATGGCGCACGCGGGGAAGGACACCGGCGGCAGTCAATTCTTCATCTGCCATAGTCCCCAGCCTCATCTCGACAAAGTTCATACAGTGTTCGGTCAGGTCACCCAGGGCATGGACGTGGTGAACCAGATCCGGCAGAACGACGTCATCACATCCATCCGGGTCAACTGATCTGCATCTCGACTTCGCGGTCGTAGCCGACTATGCCCTGATCGACCAGCAGGGCAAGCTGAGCGTGCTCGGCATGTTCCAGCATGTCTGGCTCTCCAACTTCCCGGCGGTGTATCCCCGCACTCATCTGGTGCTCAGGGTCCGGGGCAGGCGCACCGAAATCGGGGTTCACACCATCCGAATCCGGTTTGTAGATGAGAGCGGGAGCGAGCTGTTGGGTGGTGAGGGCACGGTGCAGTTCGGGGAACCTCCGGCGGGCGTCGTGGACGTCGAGGCAGGCGCGGTGCTGGTCTTCGACGTTCCCTTACCCAAGCCCGGCCAGTACGCCTTCGAGATCAGCCTCGACGGAGAGTTGGCAAATCGGGTCGCGCTGTCGGCGGGGTATCCCCAGACACAAGAGCAATAAGCCGTGAACAGCGAACAGTGAACTGGTACTGCTCACCTCGTGTTCACTGTTTGCCGTTTACGTTGACGCTTTAAGGAGCGATCGTGCAGTGGAGCCGTGAACAAGGCCTCGCCCTGATGCACGAGTACACGGGTTCGGATGCCCTGCGGAAGCACATGTATGCGGTCGAGATCGCGATGCGGGCTATGGCGGAGCGGTATGGGGAAGACCCGGAGAGCTGGGGACTGGTGGGCCTGCTGCACGATTTCGATTACGAGCGATTCCCCAATCAGGAGCATTCGCCGACCGAGGGGCATCCGGCTGAAGGGGTGCGCCTGCTGGCCGAGCGTGGCTTCCCCGAGCCGATGCAGCGAGCAATCCTTGGTCATGCCACCTACAGTGGGGTTCCTCGGAACACGCTCATGGCGCGCGCGCTCTTTGCAGTTGACGAGCTCGCGGGTTTCCTGGTCGCGTGTGCCCTGGTGCGCCCCTCCCGCAGTCTTCAGGATCTCGAAGTCTCGAGCGTGAAAAAGAAGCTCAAGGACAAGGCCTTTGCCCGAGTCGTAAGCCGGGAAGATGTCATTCGGGGAGCCGAGGAGCTGGGCGTACCGCTGGACGAGCACATTGCCTTTGTGCTGAATGCGCTTCGGCCGCACGAAAAGACTCTCGGACTGGGAGGGTCGTGACGGCAACGCGGGTTACGCCTGCCGAGCAGTCCGTCGCATCCGCCCTCAATCGAGCCACCGAAGGGAACCATCAGGTTGCGACGCCGTGTGGCGCCCATGAATCAACGGTAAGAGGCCGCGGTGGTCCGCCGTGAAACCTTAACAATGCTGCTCCCGTTGAGTCACACCTTCATGACCCATCTCCGCACCCTCGTTACGGTTGGCTGTCTGCTCGGTGGGGCCGGATCCCTGCCGGCCCAGGAGCGGGCGGTCACCCTCGCCGAGGCGATCCGCCGCTCGGAGCGGGTGCAGCCCGACGTCATTCGGGCGGAAGGCAACGTGAGAGCCGCGGGAGCCAGAATCCGGAGCGCCTGGGGCTCGTTTCTGCCTACCTTGTCCGCCAGCTCGTCCGCCAGCGAATTCTTCTCCGAGGGCGCGTCGCGAATCGATCCGGTCACCGGGCTGCTCACCAGTGGCAACTCGAGCAACCGCAGCCTGAGCACCTCGCTGTCCGCCAGCATCGACCTCTTTACCGGCTTCAGGCGCGGAGCGGAATTGACCGCTGCCCGGGCCGACGAAAGCGCCGCGGACGCTTCGCTGATTGACGCCCGCTTTCAGCAGGCCCTGGTGACGACCAATCAGTTTCTCGATGCGCTGGCGGCAGCCCAACTGTTGAGGGTCCGTGAAACTAGCGTCCGCCGAGCCCAGGAGCAGCTCAATGTCTCCATTGCAAAGCTCAAGGCTGGATCGGCCACACGGTCAGACTCGCTGCGATCTCTGGTTACCCTGGGAAACGCACGAATCGAGCAGCTGACCGCACAGACTGACCTTGCCGCGGCGGATGCCAACCTGGCCCGTCTCATTGGAGAGACCGGACGAATCAAGGCGGCCGACGATTCTGCCTTTTACACGACCCTGCCGGCGCTGGATACGCACGCGCTCCGGATCGAGGCCGAATCCCGCTCCCCCCGGGTGCAGAGCGCGGCCGCCAGTGCCACGGCGGCTCGCGCCAGTGTGCGAGCGTCCCGCTCCAGCTACTGGCCGTCGCTCACGTTGTCCGCCAACACCGGCTGGAATGGCAGCCGGGCCAACGATTACGATCTGCTGAATCAGCGCCAAGTCAGTCTGGCCTTGCGTTGGAACATCTTCGACGGTTTCGACCGAGAGATGACCATCGCTCAGCGCCAGGCCGACGAGGACCTGGCCGAAGCCAACGCCTCCGCCGCCCGGCTCGCCGTACGGGCCGACCTGGAGCTGCGGTTGGCGGAACTGCAGGCAGCCCAGGCGAGAATCGACATCGCCGGCACCAGTGTGGTGGCCGCCAGCGAGGATCTCCGGGTGCAGCAGGAACGCTATCGGCTCGGCGCCTCCACGATCGTCGATGTCCTCACGTCACAGGAGGCCCTCAATCAGGCGGAGGTGGATGTGGTGGATGCTCGCTTCGACTACCTTCGCGCAAAGGCGCAGCTGGAAGCGCTGATCGGACGGACCCTGTGACCAGCAGCATGCTGAACACCGAAGAGCGGATGGCCATGCTGCCATCCGACGTGCCCCGGGATGCCGTCATCGTAACCCGAAATCTCCAGCGCGAGTACGATATGGGCGGTGAAATCGTGCGCGCGCTTCGGGGCGTCGACCTTACCATCCGCAAGAACGAGTTCGTTGCCGTCATGGGTCCTTCAGGCTCCGGCAAGTCGACGCTGATGAACCTGATCGGCTGCCTGGATAGTCCGACCGGAGGGGAATACTGGCTCAACGGACACCGGGTCTCGGAGCTGGAAGACGATGAGCTCGCCCGAATTCGGAACAAGGAGATTGGTTTCGTCTTCCAAACCTTCAACCTGCTGCCTCGCGCCACCAGTCTGCACAATGTGGAGTTGCCGTTGGTGTACGCCGGCATCGGCGGCAAGGAGCGCCGTGAGCTGGCCAGTCAGGCGCTAGAGAAAGTGGGACTGGGGGATCGGATGAATCATCGTCCCAACGAGCTATCGGGCGGACAGCGGCAGCGAGTTGCGATCGCCCGCGCGCTGGTGAACCGGCCGAGCATTCTCCTGGCCGACGAGCCGACCGGCAACCTCGACAGTGCAACCAGCGAGGAGATCATGGGGCTGTTCGAAGCGCTGCATGGCGATGGTCAGACCATCGTGCTCGTCACCCACGAGCACGACATCGCCCAGCACGCTCGGCGGCAGGTGCATCTCAAAGATGGAAGAGTGGAGCGGGACTTCGAGACGGGTGGAAAGCATCAATGATCAACGTACCGGTTGTCACCCTGAGCAGAGCGAAGGGGCCGACACCCAGGTCTGGCTCCTTCGCTTCGCTCAGGATGACAGCGTTAGCAGCTCTCTCTCTATTTTCTGCCTGCAAGGAGGAAACACCTCCCCCACCCTACCTTGCCGTCCCGGTCGAGCGCCGGGACATCGTGGTATCGGCCCAGGCCTCGGGTGCCGTTCAACCGGACACCACCGTCGAGGTGAAGAGCAAGGCATCCGGTGAGGTCCTTCAGCTTTACGTGGAGACCGGTCAGGTCGTGAAACGCGGGGCGCCGCTGGTACGGATCGATCCCCGCAATGCCCGGAACGCCCTGGCCCAGGCGCGAGCAGACCTCGAAGTGGCGAAGGCTCGGCTGGCCAACGCGACCAGCCAGAAGACCCGGGCCGACGAGCTCTTCAAGTCTCGCTCGATAACGGAGCAGGAGCATGAACAGGCGCTGCTCGACTACGCCGACGCCCGCTCCATGGTGGTTCGCGCCCAGGTCGACGTGGATAACGCACAAATTCAGCTGGAAGACACCGATGTGCGGGCCCCGATCACGGGAACCATTCTGGAGAAGAGTGTCGAGCGAGGCCAGGTCATCGCGTCGGCGACGTCCAACGTGAGCGGCGGCACGACACTCATGAAAATGGCCAACCTCAACCAGGTGCAGGTCCGCACGCTGGTGGACGAAACCGACATCGGAAAGATCCAGCCGGGCCAGCGAGCCACCGTCACCGCGGACGCTTTCCCTCAGCGGCCGTTCTCGGGCACGGTGCTCAAGATCGAGCCTCAGGCCCTGACCGAGCAGAATGTCACCATGTTCCCGGTGCTGGTGCGGATCGACAACCAGGAAGGCCTCCTCAGGCCGGGGATGAATACGGAAGTCGAGATCCACGTCGGTCGGCGCGACGACGTGCTGGCGCTGCCCAATGCGGCACTTCGGACACAGCGGGATGTGGGCTCCGCGGCGCAGGTGCTCGGTCTTTCACCGGAGGAGGTTCAGAGGCAGCTCGCGGCTGCGCGGCAGGGCGGCGGTGGAGCAGCGGGGCGGCCGGACAGCGGGGCAGCGGACCAACGGGAAGGCAGCGCCACGATGGGAGCCTCACCGCGGCAGCCGCCCGGCCGACCCGCGGGGATGGGTAGCGCTCGGCGGACCAGAGGGCCGGCCGCGGGAGCCGGCAGCCAGTACATCGTTTTCGTCGTCCGAGACCGCCGACCCACTCCGGTCTGGATCCGGACCGGACTCACCGATCTGGACTACAGCGAAGTACTGAGTGGCGTGACCGTCGGTGATTCAGTCCTGGTCCTACCCAGTGCCAGTCTGGTCCAATCACAACAGGAGATGCGGGAGCGCTTCGAGCGGGTCACCGGTGGCGGCGGGGTGCCCGGGATGCGGCAGCAGACGCCGCCGGCCAGCGGCGGGCGCTAGCATGCTGCTGGGGGAGACCGTTGCCGTCGCCCTGCAGTCGATTCGGGTCAACCTGCTCCGTTCCATCCTCACCATGCTCGGCATCATCATCGGAGTGGGGGCCGTCATCACGATGGTGGCCCTGGGGAGCGGCGCACAGAAGGCGGTCGAGGATCGGATTGCGGCGCTGGGAGCCAACGTATTTACGGTGTACGCCGGCCAGGGCATGCGGGGCGGGATCAGGATTACCGATCGGACCATCCTCAGCACCGACGACTACGAGGCGCTCCGGCGAGATGCCCGGCTCCTCAAGGCCGTAGTTCCCGAGATGCAGCAGTCATTGCAGGTCAAGTACGGCAACCAGAACAGCAATGTGAACGTGGTCGGCACCACCGCCGAATACACCACCGTCAGGAACTACACCATTCCGTACGGCAGGATGTTTACTCAGGGTGAGGACGAAGCCCGGCGCCGCTACGCAGTGCTCGGCGCGGCGGTCCCCCGGATGCTCGGTGGAAACCCCGCGGCGATGATCCACCAGACCATCCTCATCCGCGGGATCCCCTTCGAGATCATCGGCGTTCTCGGAGAGAAAGGCGCAGCCGGTGGCTTCGGCAACCCCGACGAGCAGATCCTCATTCCGCTGCAGACCGCGCGGTACCGGGTCTTCGGCAGCAACCGGCTCCGCTCCTTCGCGGTGCAGGTTGCGGACGGGGTGCCGATCGAGCAGGGAATGGTGGACCTGGAGCGAGTCCTCCGGAAGGAGCACAAGATCCGTCCCGGCGGAGAGAATGACTTCACGATCAGGAATCAGCAGGACGTACTCGCCACCCAACAGCAGGCAACCCAGGTGTTCACCAGTCTGCTGGCGAGCATCGCGGCGGTGAGCCTCCTGGTGGGCGGCATCGGCATCATGAACATCATGCTGGTGTCGGTGACGGAGCGAACTCGCGAGATCGGGGTCCGAAAGGCGCTGGGTGCCACCAGGCTCAACATTCTGATGCAGTTCCTCATCGAGGCGCTCACCCTTTGCCTGCTCGGCGGAATACTGGGGATCTTGCTCGGCGTCGGGGCCGCAGTGGTGCTGGCGAAAGTGATGCAGTGGAACACGCTTATTTCGCCGACGGCGATCGGCCTTGCGTTCGGGTTCAGCGCGGCGGTGGGACTCTTCTTCGGGCTCTGGCCGGCTCGGCGGGCGTCCAAGCTGGATCCGATCGTAGCTCTACGCTACGAGTGAATAGCGACGCGCGACCGGCGACGCGCGACGCTCTCCCTTATCACATACACATCAGATTGGATCTTCCGGCTCGAGCGTTACCTCCGCCTCCCCGCTGGGGTCATATTGCACGGACACTCTCCAAGGCCGGCAGCAGACCTGGCAGTCCTCCACATATTCCTGATCCGGCCCGCTGCCGGGATCCAGCGCGAGCTCATTGATCTCGCCACAGTAGGGACATCGAACTTCTGCCTCGGTGGCGGCTGTGCCGTCGCCCAAGGGGAACTCGTCATCGAGCTGATCATCGGGAATGATCATCTGCGTGAACAGTGAAGAGTGAAAAGTGAACAGTGGACGGTGAACGGTAAATCAGCGACACGAGCAGCGAAACTGAGCGGGCTTCGTGTTCCGCTCGGCCTGACCGGCATGCTGCTCGCTGCACGAATTGCTTCCGCACCCGCGCTCTCGGATCCGGTGTCCACGACCATCCCGGAACGGCTCCATCTCTCGATCCCTGCCCTGTACTTGATTCTGTCCCCCGTGTTCACTCTGTGGGACGGCATCTCAATGCTGAGCATGAGCCGCCTCAGGGGTTTCCTGATTGGTTTGATCCTCATCTATCTGGTCTGGCGGGTTATCAGGATCGTCAAACGCCGTCACTCCATGCGCTCCTGGCCCCGGCAGGTGCTCGGGGAGCTCGGGATTCTGGTACTCTCGCTGGTGCTCCTGCTCGGCTTTCTTGTAATTGGCGCGCTGTGGCACCGTCCCATGGCCTCGCTGGCCGGTACCCTCGAGGACGAGAGGGTCGTTGATTTCCACAGTCACACCTCGATCTCGCATGATGTGCGCGGCACGCTGATGGAGAACTTTGACGCTGAGACCAATCGGCGGTGGCATACCCGGGCAGGATTCGATGTGGCGTTCATTACAGATCACAATGTGGTTAGTCGGCTGGAGACAGAGGGAGAAACCGTGTTATGCCCCGGCATCGAGGTCAGCGCCTGGCGGGCACACATCATTCTCCTCGGTGACACCTTGCCAGTGGATCGCGGAAAATACAACGCCTCACTCGCAGGCCTGCTCGAGTTACTGGCATACAGTGAGCGGGTATACGGATCTCTGTCCGTAGCCTCGCTCCCGGAATATCGTCGCAACCACTGGGCCCGTCTGGACACGCTTGTCAGGGCCGGTCTCGATGGGTTCGAGATCGTCAACGCCTCTCCCAAGGCGAATGAGCTCACCCGGGCTGAACGCGACTCCGTCATCTCACTCGCGCGAGCCAACAATCTCTTCGTCGTGGGAGTGAGCGACAGCCATGGCTGGGGTGCGACGAACATGGTGTGGAACGTGGTTCCCGTCTCGGCCGCTTCGTCGGGAGCTGGCACCTGCGGTTCGGTGCTCGATCAGCTCCGCTGTGGCTTCCCCGCTGCCCAGGTGGTAGAGCGGCATCGCCTCCGAGCTGATGCGTGGTGGCCGCTCTGGCTGACTCCAATAGGCGTGGTCTGGGAGACCTGGCGCAGCATGGGCTGGGGACTGACTATAGCATGGCTGCTGTGGATCTGGCTCGTGTGGGCCGTTTTCCGGGCTGCCCGCCGTCACACGGTCAATCAGGAACCCTGACTCTGCAGGCGTGCTCAACGCAGCGGTCCCCAGGCAGAAGAATCATGGCCGCCCGACCCGTTGCGCGGCAGAGTGGGTCTCCTCGGCTCTGCAGAAACCTTGCGTCCCTGGAATTGGCAGGTCAACATAACTTGTCAGTCGCGTCTTCGAGCTCCCCCTCCTCGAACGAGTGATGCTCCGAACACAGTTTCTGGGAACCGGCTTCGCTGTACCGGACAGAGTTGTGACCAACGACGAGCTCTCCAAGCTCATGGATACCACCGACGAGTGGATCCGCACCCGGACCGGCATCCAGGAGCGACGCTGGGTTCGGGAAGGGGAAAGCGGCGTGGATCTCGGGCACAAGGCTTCGGAGCGTGCGCTCGAGATGGCCGGGCTGGCTCCGGCCGACCTGGATGCGATTGTCTATGCGACCTCCAGCCCGGACCACTTCGCCCCGGGGAACGGGGTCTATCTGCAAAAACTTCTGGGGATCGACACCATCCCCGCTCTCGACCTTCGCGCTCAGTGCAGCGGGTTCATTTACGCCCTCTCCGTTGCCGACGCATGGATTCGGGCGGGACAGTATCGTCACATCCTCGTGGTCGGGAGTGAGGTGCAGTCCACCGGACTGGAGCTATCCACCGCCGGCCGGCACGTGGCCGTCATCTTCGCCGATGGGGCCGGTGCGGTGGTGCTGGGACCGGGCAACTCCACGGAGAGCGGAATCCTGTCTTTCGATCTTCACTCCGAGGGCGCGCACGCCGAGAAGCTGTGGGTGGACGCCCCCGGTTCCATGTATCACCCACGAGTCTCCCACGAGCAGCTCGAGGCCGGACGGCAGTATCTGGAGATGGATGGTCGCGAGGTCTTTCGCCATGCCGTAGCGCGAATGCCGGAGTCGGTGCGCGCTGTCCTGGCAGCGGCCGGTCAGCCGCTGGAGAATCTCACCTTGCTGCTCGCCCATCAGGCCAATCTGCGGATCTCCGAAGCGATGCAGAAAGATCTGCGCCTTCGAGACGATCAGGTGTACAACAACATTATGTGGTATGGGAATACGACGGCGGCGACCATTCCGATTCTCCTCGACGAATGCGTCCGAGGAGGACGACTGCGCCGGGGAGACCTCCTGGTCATGACTGCGTTCGGATCCGGCTTCATGTGGGGAAGCGCCGCGGTTCGTTGGTGAGAGCGACGGAGCAGAAAGCGGAGTCGGAGGGCGAAAACAGAGCGCCCGTCCACTACTCGGGACGGGCGCTGTCGTGCGGAGAAGGCTACTTCGTTTCTAACGGGTACTTTCTCAGATAGTACTCCTGATCACGGGTCGCACGGGCGCGGTAGAGCTGCTCCTCATCATCATCCGCGTCGTGCACGAAGAGGTGTAACGATCCGGGCCAGAGTGTCGCCTGGAGCGACCAGTTGGTCGACGGCGCATGCAGCACCCACTGGAGCGCGCCTCCGCCAGCATCGGTCAGATGAATTTCACTTGCCCGCTCCAAGGGCACGCTCGACGGAATTCCCGCGATTGCCGCTTCAATCGGATCCAGCTGCAGCTCGGCGTCGGTCCAGGATCTGAACGTTACCTTCCCATGCACCGGTGATTCGGTCTCGGGAAGCTCGAATTCGGCCTGCCACTCGCCGAGGAGGTCCCACGCGTGATCCATGGGACCGATGTTTGGTACCAGAACGGTCGGATGTCTAGGCATTGTTAGGCTCCTTCCAGGTGAAAGAGCTTAGCCACGGACAAGGACGTACATATCCCTGCGATTCGCATACCACAACAAACTCCTTAAATCCTGCCGTCCAGCGATGAATCTTTCGGCACTTGCGTTTCGTACTGGAACGACACGTTAGACCTTATACCAGGACCCACTCATGTTGGAACTACTCATCACCCTGTCGGCGGGTGCCATCGGCTTCATCCTGGCGCGCAATTTCGTGCGCCGCCGCCTGCGCTTCGTCGACGGGGTTCATTCCCCGCTGGCCCCGCTCGTTGCCGGAGCGGTTGCGACCGTGGTCGCGTGGCCGGCTGTCCTGCTTCCCTTTGTTACAGTCGCAACTGCGATCGTCTTTGGGGTGGGCACTGGTCTGGGAACCGCCAGTGGTGCCCGCGCCCTGAGAGCCCGCGATGCCGCTCAGCGACGCCTGACCCCGTGACCATACTAACTCGCAGCCCGGAGATCGCCCAATAGACTGGATCACATTCTGAAGGATATCTATCTTGCTCCAAATGGCGACGCTACACTGCACCCGCTGCGGGCAGGATCGGGAGAGAATGGCTTTTCAGCCTTTTCAGAACGAGCTTGGGCGGCGGGCCTACGAGGAGATCTGCGGAGTCTGCTGGGGGGAATGGCTCAAGACCCAGCAGCAGCTCATCAATCACTACGGGCTGAACTTGCGGGATCCCAAAGCTAAGGAGTTCCTGTTCAACAACATGGAACAGTTCCTCTTCTCCGGCAGGAAGGTGGCTGGAGCCTGACCTGAGACGGCTCAGGGACAGCGTAGTTCTAGAAGGTTCGCCCTACCCGAAGCACCAGGTCGATGCCGGGTCCTCCCGGCTCGAGATCCTCCGTCAGACCCAACCGCCACTCGTCCCCTTCACGGGTTTGAATAATCCAGCCCAAATCGAGGGAGAGCTCCCGCTGATCGAGAGCGGGGAGTGTGGTGTTCTGGTAATAGGGTGAGTGGTAGAACAGGTTGGCAAACAGAGACTGGCGGCCCCAGACGCGAAAGCGGAGGCCGGATGTAGCCGCCAGGAACAACTCACGCTGTCCCTGAGGCAGTGCTCCGTACCTGGGAGTAAACCCCACTCCCAGACTTCCTTCGTAATGCAGCCGCGGCTTCAATTGCCTCCGCACCGTGTTCAGCAGCGCCACGGCGGGCACGCCGCGTCCATAGCCGTCGGGCCCGGTCGACGTCGGGAGAGTCAGCGAGACGACAGTCTGCAAGCCGCGCCGGTGGCGGAGTCCCAATCCGAAGCGCAGATCTCCCAGAAAGACCGCGCTCTTGGACCGGCTCACCGTGTTCCCGTCAGGAAGGGTGACGGTATAAAGGAACCGGTCCCTGGGACGCCGCTCTCGCTCTATGACCGTAATGCCCAGCGTACCGTGGTACCAGTCCAGGAATC
>DATADG010000380.1:0-5451 GCA_036258655.1 Gemmatimonadales bacterium
ATGATCGGCCGGCCCGGTCATCCTGCCCCTCCGTTCGGAGAGGGCTGCCCGCTCACCTGGGAAACGTGGCACGGCGGTGCTTCAGAGCTTTCAGCGGCCAGGCTTGGCTCGAGTCGCCCGAAGCAGATAGACTAGAACACCTCTCCGCGGTTCAAGTTCCTCATTACCGCGTTCGCCACCGAGTCCGCCTTCGCCGCAAGCGCGGGCTCCCCTGCCGCAGCAAACGATTTCGAGGCCCCTCCATACACCACGGCATACAGCTGAAGAATCGAGCCTGAAGGCTGGTCGACCCAGCCACGGGGACGCGCGCGGGCGGCGGCCTTCCAATGGTACACATCCCAGAGCAGCCGCTCTGAGCGGGGCAGGTCCATATAACCCAGACTGGGGTTCAGCACGATGGAATCGTTCTGGACCACCGGCCGGGGCATCAGTTTGCGAACGAAGCCCTGAGAGACCAGATAACGTGTGAGCCCCAGCGTCTGATCCGGATAGCCACCATCGCTCCAGCTGAAGTAGATCGGCCGCTTCCCCAGGTTGTCGCGAATGAGAAAGATCGTGGCGAGGTCCTGAAGCATCAGCACCTCGTTGCCGAACTCGATCCGCAAGCTGTCGAAAGCGACACCACCGGTGGATGGTACCTGCATGGCTTCGGGGAGGCTGTCGAGCTGGGCTTCGGTCAGGCTGAACACCGGATCAGTTGGCTGCCGCCATATCGTGAGCTGCTTTTCTTCCTCCCCCTCAGCTCCCGTGAGCGGGACTCCTGACTCCGCCGGCTGCGGTTTCCACAACGACGCTGCTGCTGCCGGATCGAATGGGTCCGCCTCTCGTCTGCGGAGCTGGCGCAAATGCCACCGGGTGTTCATCAGCGATAGGTTTGCCAGCGTGACGTCGCGCCGAATGCCTTCCACCTCCTGGGCATACCAGAGCGGGAAGGTGTCGTTATCACCCGCGGTGATCAGGATGCCATAGGGCTCGACTGACTGCAGCATGTCGTAAGCGAAGTCGCGAGCGATCGTCTCATCGGCTCGGCTGGCAGTGACGCGGTTGCCCAGGAGTGGAACCAGGGCGAGGGCGAGCACTGGTGTTGCGACGGCCCAGCGGCTCGCTGGTGTTCCCCGGTCCCGTAGAAACTCCACGATCCAACGCATGGTAGCGCCGAGCCCCAGGGCCACGAATGCTCCGTAGACGGCAAAGGATCCGACGAAGAAGTAGTCCCGCTCGCGCACCTCGCGTGGCAACGATGGCTCGCCGGGATACTGGGAAAAGCCGTATTTGAAGTTCATGTAGTAGACGAGCCCGACCGTCAGCGTCGGGAGCAGGGCAACTCCAGCGATGCCGGCACGGCGGTCCCGCCGCCAGAGCTCAAACAGTCCGGTGAGTCCAAGGACCGTGAAAATGCCTGTCGCCACGGCACCCAACCGTCCCCAATCGCGGGCAAACTGCCAGGAGAAGTATTGCCAGAAGTTGGCCAGCTGCGCGGTGAAGGGTGCCTGCCGCTGAGAGAGTGGCGGCTTGCCATACTGTACCCGGTTCAACACGTCCTGCAGCGCCTGGCTCAGGAATCCAACCGGTTCTCCTTCGTTGATCGGCGGATACTGGGCGGCGCGCAGCGGAAGCCAGAAGTAGTTGAGAGAAATGCCGACCACCACAGCCACGAGTCCCAGATACACCAGCGGGTCCTTCGGGGTCTTCCAGAGTGCATACCCGATGACTGCCAGCGTGAGCAGGAGCAGCACTCCCCCCATCGTACCACCCTGGAGCATGGCGATCCACTCACCGGTGAGCGCCAGCAGAAGCGCATAGAAGGTGACGACAGCCCAAGGCTTCAACACCGTCCGCCAGTCGGTCCACAGGACGTAGACAGCCAGTGCTGGAAGCGCTAGAACACCCATCAGGTGATTGGTCGACGTCAGCGCCAGGACATAGGCGATGAGCACGAGCCACCGATCTCGGTGGGTTCCCGGCTCATCATCGCCCCACCGAACTACCAGCCACATGACTAACGCTATCGAGAGCAGCGACAGGGTGTAGACCTTCTCATTCACCGCCGATTGGTTCCATACCGTCCAGGAGGTGGCTCCCACGAGAATCCCGGCGAACGCCGCCGCGTACCGGGCCCACCGGTGGGGGACGATGCCGCGGAGCCAACGCTCGGCGACCAGAAACCAGAGTCCGGCAGAAACCGCGCTGGTGACTGCAGCAAACAGATTGATGCGAGCGGCATACGAAGCGGCGAGCGGTAGCAGACCAAAGGTGTGCGCCAGGATGACGAACAGCGGATTGCCGGGCGGGTGGGGAATACCCAGTACCTTCGCGGCAGCGATGTACTCGGAGGTGTCCCAGAAAGCCGTGGTGGGCGCCAAGGTAGCGAGGTAGATCAAGAACACCACCAGGGCGGCCAGGAAGCCCCAGAGATAAGGAGGCTTCTCGCCGCTTACAGCTGTTGGAACAATCGCTTCATGCTTCACTTCACGACTCGCCTCTGTGATTCCCATTTTCCCTCTCCCGCTCAGCGCTTAGCGCTCACCTTTTCTAGTGCCTGAACTGTCTCTGCCCGGTGAGCACCATCGCCATGTCAGTCCGATCTGCGGCTGCGACAACTTCTGCATCCCTTACCGATCCACCCGGCTGGATTATTGCACGGATCCCCGCTTCGGCGGCAAGCTCCACCCCGTCGGCGAAGGGAAAGAACGCGTCGGACGCGAGGACGCTGCCAGCGGGATCATGCCCCTGCTGACGCGCCTTGTGGATGGCAAGGAAGACGCTGTCGACCCGGCTCATCTGCCCGGCCCCGATGCCCACTGCCGCTTCAGCCCGGGCCAGCAGAATGGCGTTAGACTTGACGCTCGCTACGGCAGCCCAGCCGAAGCGCAGATCATTCCATTCGGATTCGCTGGGGCGCCGTTTGGTCGCGACGGTCCAGCCCTCCTCACTGGGATCAAAGGAGAACTGGTCCTGAACCAGAAACCCTCCCCGTACCCTTTTGAAATCGAGTGAACCCGACCGGTCGCTCACCGGGAGCTCGATCACCCGGAGCTGCTTCTTTCCGGCAAAGATGTCCAGGGCGTCGGCGTGAAAGGACGGTGCTACCACGACCTCCACGAACAGATCGCTCATGGCAGCGGCCGTCGCCCGATCGACTACCGTGTTGAATCCAATCACCGAACCAAAAGCCGAGACAGGATCGGTGGCCCGCGCCTTCCGGAAGGCCTCGAGTGCCGACCCCGCAACAGCGATCCCGCAGGGCGTGGTGTGCTTGATGATCGCGCAGGCCGGACGGGTACTCCAACAGGCCGCCGCGGCCATGGCTGCATCGATGTCCAGCAGATTATTAAACGAGAGCTCCTTCCCCTGCCGCTGGACCAGGTCGCGCATGCCGCGGGGCTCCTCGGTCACATACAACGCGGCACGCTGCGTCGGGTTCTCTCCGTACCGGAGGGCCTGCACCCTCTCCATCGCTATTGTCATCCGGCTGGGAAGAGCCTCGTCTTTCGGCGTGAGATAGCCTGCGATGGCCGCATCATAATCGGAGGTGTGAGCAAATACCTTTGCCGCAAAGTCGCGTCGCGTGCTCGAGTCGATTGTACCGCGTCGCAAGAGATCCAGCACGATGGGGTAGTCTGTGGGATCGACCACCGGAAGGACGAAGGCGTGGTTCTTCGCGGCGGACCGAAGCATGGACGGCCCTCCGACATCGATGTTCTCCAGCGCATCCTCCAGGGACGCAGCCGGGTTGCTGATCGTGAGCTGAAAAGGGTAGAGGTTTACTGCCACCAGGTCGATCGTTTCGATGCCGTTCCGCCTGAGCGCCGATGTGTGCTCGGGCAGATCTCTTCGTGCCAGCAATGCAGCATGGATCACCGGATGCAGCGTCTTTACCCGGCCATCGAGGAGCTCGGGGAATCCGGTGAGCTGCTCCACGTGCAGCACTGGAATATCGCTGGCGCGCAGCGCGGCAGCGGTGCCTCCCGTCGAGACAATCTCCCAGCCCAGATCGATCAACCCACGGGCAAACGCGACCACGCCACGCTTGTCGCTGACCGATATGAGAGCGCGAGGCATTAGTCGGTGGCGAGTCGTGAGTCGCGAGTCGCGCGCTCAATGTCGACGGTGTCCCCAGCCCGTGATTCGCGACGCGTGACCCGTGACTCGCCCACAGGAACAGGCCGTCCGGCACGCGCGGCCGCAAGAACTACGGCGGGAAGCAGCCGGTGCTCGGCCTCCAACACCCTCTGAGCCAATGCATCCGGCGTGTCCTGGGGGAGAACCGGGACTCGGATCTGTGCCAGAACCGCTCCCTCGTCATACCGTTCGTCGACCAGATGGACGGTCGCGCCGCTCACGCGAACCCCGCTCGCCAGCACTGCCTCGTGCACTCGTCTGCCATACATGCCCTTGCCTCCAAAGTCCGGCAGGAGGGCAGGGTGGATGTTGATGATTCGCCCCCGAAGAGCAGCAATGACTGCCGATGGCACCAGCTTGATGTAACCGGCGAGGACCAGGAGGTCGACCCGATGCTGATGGAGCAGCGTCAGCCAGCCGTTTGCGTCGTCCGGATCTGGCAGAATCTCCGCGGGTATGTTCCGGGCTCGAGCCAGCCCGAGACCTTCTGCATCACGGTCGCTCAAAACCAGGACGATCTCTGCGGGGGCACCAGGATCCAACGCCCTGAACAGCGCCTCCAGATTGCTGCCGCGACCGGAGATGGCGACGGCGATCCGCATCGTCATGGGCGAGGAACCTAATGGAGCATTGCCGACTTGGCGCAGAATCAGGTCGACGGCCCTTTCCAGATCCGGTGCGCGCTGTGGCGAGTGGATGACAATGTCGGACTCCGGGTCCGAGGTGTCACCAACCAGAACGCCGCGTCCACCGAGCGCTTCAGCCGGAAGGATGTCCCGCATCCGGTCTCCTACCCACCAGCTTCGACGTAGATCGAGCCCTAGTTGCTCCGCGGCTTGGCGGTAGAGTAAGGTCCCCGGTTTGCGGCACTCGCACGGGCCGCTCACCTCAGGGAGATGAGGGCAGAAAAAGTGGCCATCGAGGTGCGCTCCGCCTGTTCGAAGCAGCTCATCCACTCGACGCTGAACCGCACGATAGTCATCCTCGGTCAGAAGCCCGCGGGCAATCCCGGACTGGTTCGTCACGACGAGGGTAGCAAATCCGTTGTTGTTGAGCCGACTGATCGCGCGATCCGCACCCGGGAGCAGGCGAACCTGGTGCGGATCCCTGATGTACCCCGCATCTTCGATGATGGTTCCATCCCGATCCAGGAATACGGCCGGACGACGCTGGTTGCGATCGCTCGAGAGCGCCGAGTTCACGAGGAATGAGCCGCCGCTAATGCCTGCGCTACGATGGGAAGGCTGTCTGTCGGAAGCGTCCGCGGGTCGAGAAGCACGCGGTTACCGGCTACCCGAGCAATGACCGGTGGTTTTCCAAGCCGTAACC
>DATADG010000381.1:0-5636 GCA_036258655.1 Gemmatimonadales bacterium
CATCGACCTAAGGCTCGTATGGCAACCAGGGTTCTAGATGAGCGTGGAGTAAAGCCAGTTGCGGCGCACGGCGAAAAGACCGGGCTCTGGAGCTGGATCACCACCGTTGACCACAAGCGCATCGGCATCCTGTACGGCGCCACCGCCTTCTTCTTCTTTCTGGTAGGTGGGATCGAAGCCCTGCTGCTTCGGATCCAGCTGGGCACGGCGGAGAGCACCTTTCTCTCGCCCGAGGCGTATAACCAGCTGTTCACCATGCACGGCACGACCATGATTTTCCTGGCGGTCATGCCGCTGTCGTCGATGTTCTTCAATTACATCATACCGCTCCAGATAGGAGCCCGGGATGTCGCTTTTCCGCGGCTGAACGCGTTCAGCTACTGGGTCTTTCTGCTAGGCGGACTGTTCCTCAACTCCAGTTGGTTCTTCGGAGCAGCTCCGGACGCGGGCTGGTTCGGCTATGCCAATCTGACCTCGAAGCAGTACTCGCCCGGTCTCAATGTCGATTTCTGGATGATCGGCCTGCAGGTTCTGGGAGTCGCATCGCTCGCCGCGGCTGTGAACTTCTTCGTGACCATCGTGAACCTGCGGGCCCCCGGCATGAAGCTGATGCGCATGCCGATGTTCGTATGGATGAGCTTCATCACGCAGGTACTGCTGCTTCTGGCCTTTCCGGTGATTGCAGTCGCGCTGTTTCTCCTGATGTTCGACCGCTTCTTTGGGACCATGTTTTTCGTCCCCTCCGCCGGGGGTGACCCGATGCTGTGGCAGCACCTGTTCTGGATCTTCGGACACCCCGAGGTCTACATCCTCATTCTGCCGGCGTTCGGAATCGTCTCTGAGGTGCTGCCGGTGTTTTCCCGCAAGCCGCTCTTCGGGTACGCCGCCATGGTGTTCTCGGGTGTGTTCATCGCGTTCCTCGGCTTCGGGGTCTGGAGCCACCATATGTTTGCCACCGGTATGGGCCCGCTGGCCGATACATTTTTCGCCCTGAGCACCATGCTGATCGCGATCCCGACAGGGGTGAAGATCTTCAACTGGATCGGGACCATGTGGGGGGGCTCGCTTCAGTTCCGGACCCCGATGCTCTTCGCCATCGGTTTTATCGCCATGTTCATCATTGGCGGCCTCTCTGGGGTCATGCACTCCTCCCCGCCCGCCGATCTGCAACAGACCGACACCTACTTCGTGGTCGCCCACTTCCACTACGTCCTGTTCGGCGGCAGCATCTTCGGTCTCACCGCCGGTGCCTACTACTGGTGGCCCAAGATGTTCGGGCGGATGCTGGACGAGCGGCTCGGGAAGGTGCACTTCTGGCTCATGATGATCGGCTTCAATCTGACCTTCTTCCCGATGCACTTCGTGGGGCTGAACGGCATGGCCCGGCGGACCTACACCTATCCCGAGGGTCTGGGGTTCGAGATCTTGAATCAGATTGAGACCGCGGGCTCGTTCGTTCTCGCTATCGCAATGCTGGTGTTCCTGTACAACATCGTTCAGGCCTGGCGTCGGCCCCGGAACGCCCCGGCCGATCCCTGGAACGGGGCTACCCTGGAATGGGCAATTCCCTCTCCGCCTCAGGAGTTCAACTTTGCCGAGATACCCGTCGTTCACGGCCGTGATGCGCTCTGGGAGATGAAGCGCGGGCGGGGAGGCGCTCTCCCTGAGCCGGCCAGGGTGAGTGGGAAGGGGATCCACATGCCGAACCCATCTTACTGGCCCGCGGTTACGGCGATCGGGGTGCTCGCGGTCCTGGCCTCGCTGATGTTTCTCAGCCATACCGGAGTCCCCGGAGTAGTCGCGGCCGTTGGGATCCTGTTCCTGGGAGTGTTCATGTGGGCGTTCGAGCCGGCGGGCTGACTGTAGTGAACAGTAAACAGTAAACAGTGAAGAGGATTGGAATGTCTCGTTTCGAGGAGTATTCGTGACGGCCGTAACCCACGACGTACCGCACGCGCTGGAGCACGCGACCTCGACCGGCCTAGACAGCCGGAAGTTGGCAATTTGGACCTTTATCGGCTCCGAATGCCTGTTCTTCGCCAGCTTGATCTCGAACTACCTGGTCAACAAGGGGCGCAGTCTGGTGGGGCCTTACGCCCATGAGCCGTGGACCTCCCCGACAGGACAGCACTACGAGCCCATTCTCGAGATCCCGCTGGTTACGTTGGGGACAGCGCTGCTGCTCTTCAGCTCACTGTTCGTGGTACTGGCGCTGAGCGGAGCGCAGCGGGGCAGTCGGAAAGCGCTGATTGGCTGGCTCGGGGCTACGATCTTCTGCGGGCTGTTTTTCGTCGGAATGCAGGTATACGAGTTCACCCATTTCGTGCACCGGGGGCTCGGTTTCACCACCAACCTGTTCGGCGCCAGCTTCTACACCCTCACCGGCTTCCACGGCACCCATGTCACCCTGGGTGTCATTTGGCTGATCACCCTCTGGATTCTGGCCTTGAGGAGAAAGCTGCCGCCCTCGAAGTCGCTCAATCTGGAGATGGCTGCACTCTACTGGCATTTCGTTGACGTTGTGTGGATC
Source organism: Gemmatimonadales bacterium (assembly GCA_036258655.1). Lineage (GTDB taxonomy): Bacteria > Gemmatimonadota > Gemmatimonadetes > Gemmatimonadales > GWC2-71-9 > CAVVWJ01. The sequence continues at coordinate 2,531 of DATADG010000381.1, forward strand.
ATCATCTTCCCTGTGGTCTACCTGATCCAGTGAGTCACGATATGGATGCCCACCCTCACTCGACAACTGCCTCCCACCAGGAGCATGCCCACCCCTCAGCGGGAGTTTACGCCAAAGTCGGATTGGTGCTCTTCGTTCTCACCGCGCTGGAGGTGGGATTATACGAGGTCACCTATGGCAAGAATGCGGGTTCCTCCGCATCGGCCATCCAGCCGTTCTTCGTGCCTGTGCTGCTCATCCTGTCGGCGGCCAAGTTTGCTCTGGTGGCCATGTACTACATGCATCTCAAGCAGGACAGCAAACTCTTTTCCGGCGTCTTCGTGTTCCCTCTCATCATCGCTGCCGTCGTGATTGTATCGTTGATGATCCTGATGGCATATCACATGGTGTTTGCCCGAGCAGGGTGATGCTCGCGAACGCATAGCCCTCCTTCAATGGACCCTCGCGCCCGACCCACAGAGCCCTTCGACTGGGCCTGGTCGCTCCATCCCAGCGTTCTCATCGGCACCGGTCTTCTCGGTGCCTTGTACTTTTACGGCATCGGGCCGCTTCGCCGTCGCTACCATTGGGGGCCGCCGGCCTCCCCCGGCCAGATTCTCTCCTTCTCAACTGCGCTCCTCGTGCTGCTGCTGTCGCTCAACGGGCCGGTGCATGATCTGAGCGATTACTATCTGTTCTCCGTGCATATGGTGCAGCACTTGGTGCTCACCCTGGTGTTCCCGCCGCTTTTGCTGGGCGGTCTACCCGGTTGGCTGCTACGACCGCTGCTGGTTCGACGGGGGGTATTGCCGGTTGCTCGACTGCTCACGAAGCCGCTGGTGGCTGCCGTGGTCTTCAGCGCCGTCGTAGCGGTGTGGCATCTGAGCCCTTTCTATGATCTCATGATGCGAAGCCATGAGGTACACATAGCCACCCACCTCATGTTCCTGGGAGCCGCAACCCTGATGTGGTGGCCAATCATGAGCCCGCTCGAGGAGCTTCCAGGATTGTCGAGTGGTCTGGGCATGCTCTACCTGTTTCTGGTCGGCATCCCGATGCAGGCGGTTGCCGCGCTGATCACATTTTCCGACCACATCCTGTATCCCTGGTACGTCGCGGCTCCGCGCACATTCGGACTCAGTCCGCTGGACGATCAACGGCTGGGCGGACTGCTGATGTGGATTCCCGGAAACCTGTGGATCTTCGCGGCGATCGCCGTGCTGTTCTTCAGGTGGGCGAGGGAAGAAGACGAGGAGACAGCGCGAGGCACAGCCATCCGCCAAGCAACGCTACACCACCCAAGGGCGTGATCGCGCCCAGCCAGCCTGCTCCGGTGAGAGCAAGGGTATAGAGGCTGCCGGAGAACAGGATGGTGCCAATCACGAAGAACCATCCGGCAAGGTGTGGTAGGGTTCCCGGCCATCGGGTCACGGCCCAGGCCACTGCCAAGAGTGCGAGCGCGTGATACATCTGATAGCGAGCTGCCGTCTCGAAGACCAACAGGCTCTCCGGCGAAATGCGCGTCCGCAATCCGTGTGCCCCAAATGCTCCAGCCGCCAAAGAGATAAGCCCGGACACGGCGGCGAGACGAGCGAACAGGCGATCCATCGGACTACCTGGGTGAGAGCCTGTGGGCCTGAAGCTCCTCTGCGGAAGCCCGCCGGTCGGCCCAGGCGGCGAGCGCTGTAACTGCCAAGACAAACACGATGTCGGCCACCGCTACGGTAAATACGTTGGGAGGCGCGGGTCCGAACTGGTTGGCGATGTAGACGCCCACCAGAACCAGAATCAGTACAACGAGTCGGACAATGCGAACCGGATGCCGGTGTGACCTGTAAGTGACGTATATCGCCAGGCCGGCGACGAGGAAACCGACCTCCGCCAACATCGTTGCCACTGGATGGTTCCAGAGTCCCAGCCCGAGCCGGGGTGAATCACTGCCGGCGATGGGGAGATCAGGCAAGTGCGTCAGCACGTCGAGCGGGTAGTGGGAAAGCACCGCAACACCTACGACGGCGGCCGCTTGCCAGTGCCGGGTGGTGTCACGAGTTGGCCAAGAGTAGTACGCGCCGGCGGCAACGAGGCTCCAGCAGATGGCTCCGACTAGGCTGTGCGAGATCGGATACTGAAGAAATTCCAACGGAGTGACCGGCGTGTGCCCGGGAACGATCCGGGCCTGCTCCCAGCCCAGCAGCAGGAAGATTCCCCAGAGTAGATCCAGCAGCTGGGTTGCCAGAAAGAGCGTTCCCAATGACAGCTTGGGCTCTGCTCGTTTGAGGGCCAGAGCTACGCCATAATGGCCCAGGAACATAGCAGAGGCGACTCATCCGTGTCATCGGTGAAATTACGTAACTTGCTGTCGGAGCATCTGCGTTCGTCTACCGTCATCGGCGGCTAGCTCCTCGGCTGCCCGGCCCCGCCCGCGAGCCAAGCTCCCCCGTCCACTACTATCACGGATCCGGTGATCCAGTCCCCAGCCGGACTGGCCAGGTACGTAACCATCTGTCCGATGTCGGCCGGGGTCCCCCAGCGTCCCATCGGAATGGTCTCGGCGGCGAATCGCTCCATACCGAACAGGTCGGGCGCGTCTGCACCCGGTGGCGTAAACGCCTTTTTCACCCCTTCCGTGGGAATGGGCCCGGGCGCCACGGCATTGACGGTAATGCGGTCCCGGGCCCACTCGAGGGCCAGGGTTCGGGTCAGCGCGTCGACTCCGGCCTTGGCGGCAGTTGCGTGTGCCATCAAGGGCCAGCCCCGGTAGTGCAGTGTCATGGAAATGGAAACAATGCGTCCGCCGCCGGCGGCCTTCATCAACGGATAGGCCGCCTGACAACAGTAGAAGGTGCCGTAGAGGTCAGTCTCTACGACCGCCCGCCAGCCGTTGGGTGAGAGACTGGCGCTCGGAGCGTAAAAATTTCCGGCAGCGTTGTTGACCAGTATGTCGAGCCGTCCGTGTTGCTGCGACACCCGCTCCACCATTCGGGTCACTGACTCCGGCTCGCGGACATTGACCTCGACGGCGCTCACCTGCGCTCCTCTGGCTCGCAACTGCTCGGCGGAAGGTTCGAGGTGTTCGGGTTTTCGGCTGGCGATCACAACCGTGGCGCCTGCCTCCGCCAGCGACGTC
>DATADG010000382.1:0-4459 GCA_036258655.1 Gemmatimonadales bacterium
CCGCCCTGGAGCGGCTTTCCGAAACATCCCGTGCCGTCGTCTGGCTGCACGACGTGGAGGGGTATACGCACGAGGAGCTCGCATCGATGATGGGCAAGACCGCGAGCTTCTCCAAGTCTCAACTCGCCCGTGCCCATGCTCGGCTCCGCAATTGGCTGGGCGAGGAGGTGGTCTCATGACGCACCTCTCTATTGAGGCGCTGCTGAGTTTGCGGGAGCCGGGAGTGGAGCCGGGCACCGCCGCGGCTCGCGAGCATCTCAACCAGTGCCCCCTCTGTCAGGCCGAGATGGACCGGTTGCACCAGCGGGTCGCCCGGCTCAAGGCTCTTCCCCCGCTTCGTCCGGGACGGGATCGCTGGCCGGAGACCGCCGCGCGGTATCGCGCCGAGCGGGCTCGCCGCCGCACCAGGCTGATCGGCACCGCCGGGCTCGCGGCCGCCGCATCGTTGGCGCTGTTCGTGGGTCTCGGCGAGAGATCCGAGCCCGTGTCAGTTGACCCCACTGTCACCCAGCTTCAATCGGCCAAGGTTCGCTCACAGGCACTGGAGTCCGCCCTGAACGCCTATAAGCCGGAAGCCCGGGTGCTCGATGGACGCACTGCCCGGATGGCCGAAGAGCTGGAAGACCGGATTGCCCGGGTCGATCGGGCGCTCGAGGCCACCGAGCTGCTGCGCCAGCAGCCTGACGATCAGGAGTTGCTCCGGCTCTGGCGGGAGCGGGTGGGATTGTTGGACGCTCTGGTGGACGTACACGTTACCCGCGCCAGCAACGCGGGGCTTTAGAAGAGGAGATTGACCATGTCCCGGTTCATACGGCTGGCAGGCAGCCTGGCACTGATCGGTACGGCTCCGGTGTCCGGACTGGCACAGGAGCCGGTGCGCGGGGTCGAGCCCGCAGTCGAGCCATTCGAGCTGAGGCTCGAGCGGGGGCCGGACCGCGCCATCCAGTTTGTCATGAACCGCCGGGCTCGGCTGGGGCTCAAGGTCAATCTCCGCGCCCGATCCACGGATTCGATCGGCGCCTACGTGGACGCAGTCACCCCCAACGGTCCCGCCGCGCAGGCCGGCATTCAAAGCGGCGATATCATCACCAAGGTCGATGGGAAATCCGTTCTCGCCGGCGGCCGCGCCGAAGCCCCGCGGGAGCGCGAATCGCTTCCCGGCCTGCGCCTGATCGAGCTGGCCGCCAAGCTGGAGCCGAACGACACCGTCGCCGTCGAGTTCCGCCGCGGTAAGGAGCGGAAGACGGTCTCCGTGGTCACTGCCGACGAGCCGGACATTCTTCTCAGGGGGGATCCGGAGGGGAGGTCCTTTGCCTGGCGCCTGGGCCCGAACGACCCCGGGGGCAGGGCCGTGATCCTGCCATTCGATGAGGAGATCGAGGGCCGGATCGCCCCGGCATTCCTGGCCCGCTCACCACTGGCCGACCTCGAGCTGGCGCCACTCAACCCCGATCTGGGGCGTTACTTCGGAGCTACCGAAGGAATCCTGGTCATCAGTTCTCCAGGCAGCGCCGAGCTTGGTCTCAAGGGGGGTGACGTGGTGCTGGCCGTCGATGGCCGCAAACCGGCAAGCCCCTCGCACTTACTGCGCATTTTGCGGAGCTATGAGCAGGGTGAAAGCTTCAAGCTGGACATCCTGCGGAACGGTAAGCGCGAGAGCGTTACAGGCCGGGTAGGTGAGCGAGCAGAGGGGTGACATAGACCACTGTGCTCTTGCTCACAGATGCCGGAGCCGGTGCTTCATATATCTTCGGTCCACCTTGGAGGAATGGGAATTATGGGATTCCTGTGGACCTTGATCATCGGATTGGTTGTAGGGGCCATCGCCAAGCTTCTCATGCCCGGCAGAGATCCGGGCGGGATCATCGTCACCATGCTGATCGGCGTGGCGGGCGCCTTGCTGGCGGGGTTCTTGGGACGCGCACTCGGTTGGTATGCCGATCCGGGTGAAGGCCCGGGAATCATTGCGTCGATTATCGGCGCTATGCTGCTGCTGTTGCTGTACCGTCTGTTTACCGGACGCCGGGGAACCCGGGGTACAACGGTTCCATAAAGCTGTCGCAGTCACACCAACGTAAGCGGTAAGCCGTGAGCGGTAACGGGGTTCAGCTTGAACCCCGTTTTCTCCGCTGACGGTTTACCGCTTATGCCTGCGAAAACCGCACTTCACGCCATCTGAACTCGCGACTGCACCGCCGAGTCGGGATGCACCTGCCGGGCCAGCTCCTCGAACATCACGAAGTCCAAGCTCTGCGCGCCGTCGCTCACAGCATGAGTTGGATCGGGATGGACCTCGACGATGAGACCGCACGCTCCCGCGGCCAATGCGCCGAGACTCAGCGGAGTCACCAGGGAACGAACCCCTGCCGCGTGGCTGGGATCCACGATGACAGGCAGGTGAGTGCGTTCCCGCACTAGGGCAACTGCATTGAGATCCAGGGTGTGACGAGTAGCGCGCTCGAACGTTCGGATGCCCCGCTCGCACAAGACGACGTTTGGATTACCCTCGGCGAGCACGTACTCCGCTGCCATCAGCCACTCTTCGATGGTCGCGCCGGCGCCTCGCTTGAGCAGAATCGGCTTGCCGCTCCGGCTCGCGGCCCGGAGCAGGCTGAAGTTCTGCATGTTGCGCGCGCCGATCTGGAGCATGTCGGCGAAGTGAGCCACCACCGGTACTTCCTCCCAGCTCAGCACCTCCGTCACCACCGGCAGGCCGGTGCGCTCCCGAGCGTCCGCCAGATAGCGCAGTCCTTTCACGCCCAGTCCCTGAAAGTCGTACGGCGAGGTGCGAGGCTTGTAGGCACCTCCCCGCAGCATGTCCCCACCGGCTCGTGCCACCGCGGCGGCTGTTTCCTGGATCATGCTCTCACTTTCCACCGAGCACGGTCCGGCTATGAGCACTGGTGACTCACCCCCGAAGCTCACGTCCCGAACCTTCACCACACTTCCCTCCGGATGGCGCCTGCGATCTACCAGGGGGACAGCGGGCTTCTCCGCTCGGTGAGCGGGCGTTGGTACCGGTATCGAGAGACGGGAGCCTTCGGTCCAGGCTTCGTAGCTCCCCAGAACGACCAGGTTCACGGCGAGCGCCTCGATCTCCTCCAGCGCCTCCGCTACCCGGGGATCGCCGGCGGAGCCCTCTACATCGACGTAGAAACGATAGGTCCACGGGGCCGACCGCTCGGGGCGCGACTGAAGCGCCATCAGGTTTACCCCTCGTGCTCCAAAAGCCTGGAGCGTGAGCGCCAGCATGCCGGGTTTGTGATCGACCAGGACAATCAGTGAGGTCTTGAACCGGCTGGCCTCAGGCGAGCGGTAGCTCTCCGCGTGCTCAGCCCTGGTGAAAGTGAGGAACCGGGTCTGATTGGTGGGATCGTCCTCGATGTGTTCGGCCAGCGGGACCAGTCCATGGGCGTCGGCGGCAGGTCGGGCTGCAATAGCCGCCAGGGCTGGGTTCTTCTCCTGAGCTACGATCTCCGCACTTCCGGCTGTGTCCCAGGCGCTCACCAGTTCGGCTTCGGGCAGGTGCTCCGAAAGCCAGATACGGCACTGACCCAGGGCCACCGGGTGGGAGAGAACTCTCCGAATGCCCGAGAGGGGTGCACCCGGAAGTGCCATGATTGTGTGATGCACCGGGTGCAGGATCTCATGGGTCAGCCGCAGAGTCCCGTCTCCGAACGCCTCCTGCAGAAGATCATAGGTGGTAGTGACCGATCCTATGAGGGAGTTCTCGATCGGCAGGCAGCCGGCATCCGCCTCGCCGCTACGGACAGCCGCAACCACGTCCTTGACGTCGCGGGTGGGCAGGACTTCGAGGCCGGGCCAACGCCGGCGCGCCGCAGCTTCGCTGAAGGAACCATGCGAGCCCTGGATTGCTACGCGCATTGGTGCGCTCCTGAAGGAGAAACAAAAAGCCCGCCAAACTGGGGCGGGGCGTCGATGAGTCGGGCGGTACTGCGCTCAGTGCGCGATATCAGCACCCGACGGGCATCGAGCCTCGCCGGCCATGGTAAAGAAAAACCAGGAGCTGTTCGCGGAAAACATGGGTCGAACCTAGAGCCCGCGGTGGAGCATTGTCAAGTCATGGTTATTTTGCTGAGTGTCCCGCTTCATGCGTAGTCCGCTGTTCGTGGCGATTCTTCTTCTCATTGCCACCGTGGCCGATGCTCGCGGCCAGGGGCTACCGTCGTACGCTCCGCTCAACCCGATGGGCAGCTCCCGCAGCGCCATCTACTTCCAGCCATTCCTCGATTCCGCCCCGGGCGCCTGGGACATGGCTGTGACATTGGACTATGGCAGTGTCATCGAGTACAATCGCCTGCCTCCTGCCGATTACATCCTGGATTCCGAGCTCCTCCGCTTGAATCTCTCTGTCCGGAGAGATCTGGACTCGCGTACCTTCCTGTTGCTGGACGTTCCTGTTGGAGGTGCCTACTCCGGGTTCATGGATGGGTTCCTG
>DATADG010000383.1:0-2993 GCA_036258655.1 Gemmatimonadales bacterium
GCGCATTCTGCCCCAGGCCAAGGCGGTAACGCTGGGCACCGCCGACGAAGTCGAGCGTTTCCTCCAATGAGAGCAGGGCGTGTTTCCTATTTCACCCGGCGTAAACGAGGGAACTTCGCTGCTTCAGCTGCAGAGCCGCTCCTTGATTCCCTCGTTGCGACGCGGGTGAGCCACCCCGACCCCACCTGATGCCGATCAGCATCGACCTTTCCGGGAAAGCCGCATTCGTTACCGGGAGCACTCGCGGGATCGGGCTCGCCATTGCGCAGGCGCTCTACCAAGCCGGAGCAAAGATCGCAATCGTGGGCCGGGACGCCGATCGCGCCACGACGGTAGCCACGGGTCTGGGAGAACGGGCGGTGGGACTGGCGTGTGATGTCGCTCAGGCTGACCAGGTTGCGGCTGCGATCACGGCGGCCGAGGCGGCATTGGGATCCATCGATATCCTCGTGAACAATGCCGGTCTGACCCGCGACAACATTCTCCTCCGCCTGAGTGATGATGATTGGGAGACCGTGCTGGCCGCCAATTTGAGCGGCGCCTTCTACACGACGCGAGCGGTTATCAAAGGCATGATGAAGCGCCGCAGCGGCCGCATCATCAATATTACGAGTATCGTGGGACTCACGGGCAACAAGGGCCAGGCGAACTATGCTGCAAGCAAAGCCGGGGTAATCGGGCTCACCAAATCGGTAGCCAAGGAATACGCCAGCCGGAACATCCTGGTCAATTGTGTTGCGCCGGGCTTCATCGAGACCGATATGACCGCCTCCTTGCCCGATGAAGCGAGAGCCTCATTATTAGAGGAAATCGCGCTGGGCCGACTGGGCCGGCCCGAGGACGTCGCGGGAACCGTGCTGTTTTTGGCGTCCGACCTGGCGGCATACGTTACCGGACAGGTGCTGGTGGTCGACGGTGGAATGGTGATCTGAGACGGACCGCAATCTTCACTCGAGGACGACATGAGCAACGTGGAAGAGAAGGTCAAGGATATCATTGTCGAAGAGCTTGGCGTCGAGCGCGAGAAGCTAACCAGCGACGCCAGCTTTATGGAGGACCTGGGCGCCGACAGTCTCGACACGGTCGAGCTGGTGATGGCGTTCGAGAAGGAGTTCGACATCGATATCCCCGACGAGGAAGCCGAGAAGCTTCGCACCGTCGGTGATGCCATGTCGTACCTGCACCAAAAGATCGGGAAATAGCATTGACTCGTCGTGTTGTGGTCACCGGTCTTGGACTGGTGACTCCCGTGGGCAATGACGTCGATTCGACATGGCAGGCACTCCTGGCCGGACGCTCCGGGGCAGCGCCGATCACCAAATTCGACGTCTCCAAGCAGCAGGTTCGATTTGCCTGTGAAGTCAAAGGCTTTGATCCGCTGCAGTACATCGACCGTAAGGAGGCGCGGCGCTACGACCTGTTCGCCCAGTTCGCGCTCGCCGCCGCGCACCAGGCTATCACGCAGGCCGGGCTGGAGGGCCGCTTTCCCTCGCCGGAGCGGACCGGGGTGGTCGTCGGAAGCGGCATCGGAGGCATGCAGACTTACGAAGACAACTGCATGCTGTATCTCACCAAGGGTCCCGACCGGGTGTCGCCTTTCTTCGTCCCAATGTTCATCCCCGACATTGCGCCGGGACTGGTGTCGATCCGCTACGGTCTCAAAGGGCCCAACTTCGCTACGGTCTCCGCATGCGCGTCATCGGCCCACGCGATCGGCGAGTCATTCAACATGATTCGCAATGGTGTGGCCGAGGCCATGGTGACAGGTGGAGCGGAAGCGGCAATCACCGGTGTAGCGGTGGCAGCATTCGCCAACATGAAGGCGCTCTCAACCCGCAACGACTCTCCGGAAACGGCCAGCCGGCCCTTCGACAAGGAGCGGGACGGGTTCGTGCTCGGCGATGGCGGCGCCATGGTTGTGCTGGAGAGCCTGGAGCACGCCGAGCAGCGCGGAGCTCGAATCCTAGGCGAGGTCCTCGGCTACGGGCTGAGCGCGGATGCCTATCACATCACCCAACCCGCTGAATGCGGCGAGGGCGCTCAACGTGCGATGCGGGATTGCCTCGTCGACGGCAAGATCGACCTTAAGGACGTGGGATACATCAACGCCCATGGCACCTCCACCCCCCAGGGAGACATCGCCGAGACCCAGGCGGTCAAAGCGGTGTTCGGCGAGCACGCGCGGCGGCTCGTCTTCGGGTCCACCAAGTCCATGACCGGGCACCTTCTGGGGGGCGCCGGCGCGCTCGAGTTCGTCGTCTCCCTGCTCTCTTCGACGTGCGGTGTCATTCCACCTACCATCAATCAGTTCACGCCGGATCCCGAGTGCGATCTCGACTCGGCTCCGAACAAGAAGGTGGAGCGCAGAGTAGACGTGGCGCTGTCCAATTCCTTCGGCTTCGGCGGCCACAATGTCACTCTGGCCGTGAGACGTTGGGAAGCATAGCTCTACCCGAGCACAGAACTTCCTACCCACACGCAGAGATCCCTGTCATTCCGCCCACCCTCGGGTAAGACTACATTTCCGTCGGGTTACTCACGGTACTCCAAGGAGATACGATGTCTGGTGGGCTCGACCTGGCACGCCTCCGTGATCCTGTCTTGCGCTCCATCGGCGAGAAGGTGGTGCGCGGCGAACGGCTGAACACTGAAGACGGCCTGGCGCTCTACGCCACCTCGGATCTGCTCGGCCTGGGGCTCCTCGCTGAATTTGCCAATCAGCGAGTGAATGGCAATCGGGTTTTCTTCTCCGCGAACCAGCACATCAATCCCACGAACGTCTGTATTCTGCGGAATACATGCACCTTTTGTTCGTTTGCCCGGATGCCCAAGGAAGAAGGGGCCTACACCCGCTCGCTGGATGAGGCGTTCCAGGAGGCAGAGCAGGCCACCGGAATGCCAACCCGCGAGTTCCACATTGTTGGGGGCCTCCACCCGAAGCTCCGGCTGAGCTACTACACCGAGCTGATACGAGGTCTGAAAGAGCGTCATCC
>DATADG010000384.1:0-2407 GCA_036258655.1 Gemmatimonadales bacterium
CAGGCGGTTCAGATCGAGGACATCCTGGTAGATACGCTGCCACTCATACTCCGGATGGAAGATCGTTCCTCCATGGCGTTCTCGATCGAGGCGCGAGTGCCGCTGCTGGATCGCAAGCTCGTGGAATTCGGTCTCTCGCTGCCGGACCACCAGAAGATTCAGAGCGGGTTCAGCAAATTTGCGGTCCGTGAGGCAACCCGGGGGCTGATGCCTGATGGGGTGCGGCTGAGACGCACCAAGCTCGGCTTCGCGGGTGCGGATCGGCGCTGGCTTAGCGGTGACCTGCGGCCTCAGGTCACCGACCTCATCGAGGGGGGCCTCCGCTGCGAGCGGTTTATCGACCCCGCTCCCCTGCGCAGATGGTATCGCTCCCCCAGCCACGCCAGCGCCAGCTCGGAGGCGTATGGCAGCCTGTTCCGTGTGCTGGCCCTCGAGATGTGGATGCGCGCCTTCGACGTTCACTGACGTTCGTACGCTCCAAGGTCATAGCCGGCTCCCTTGGGGCGGCGGACGCCCTCGGCATCGTGAGGAACTTCGGGGAGTGAACGTCCCGCATCGATCGCGGGGCTATCGGCACCGAGCCGGACATCGCCTCCGCCGGTGAATCTCGGATCGGTGTGTTCCCTGTTTCGTGCAAAGCCAATCCCACGCGGCCGGCCCACCCTGATGCCGCCACCATGCACCATGTTGTGCTGGACTACTCCGCCCGAAAACCGGACGCTCTCGAAGTAGAGCGCGGCGACCTGAGGAGCATCGAAGATGTTGTTTTCTATTCGTAACTGCGAGGTCGGAGTGGCCAGAATGATTTGACCGGGACGATACGGGTTCCGCCCCGTGAAGGTGTTGTTCGCGATCAGCAGCCCGCGTGAGGAAGTGCCTCGCGAATGGTAGCGATGAATGGCCCAGCCCCGCGAAAAAGCGTAAAACACGTTGTTGATGATGGTGATGTCGTCGGCATCGGCGACGTAAATGCCGTGGTCGTGGTTCTGGTAATACCTGGTCTTGGGGGAACAGCCCTGCTCGCCCGGAGCCAGTCGTCCGATATCGTGCCACAGGTTCCCGTCCAGTATCACTCGTCGAGTTCCGGCTCCGAGTGACGCGCCAGTGCGGCCGTTGCTGGTGTCGGTGCAGTTCCGGCCGATGTGATGCACTCTGTTTCGGGCGATGATGAGGTCGTGTACATCGCCGCCGTAGGTGTCGAAGGCGTGCTCGTAAAAACCGCGAATCTCAAACCCTTCGACCCTGATGTGACCCACGCCGGGGCCGAAGTACCATGCCTCCATACTCTGGCCATCACGTCCGTCGACGATTGCTTTCCATCGGTGCTCCGACAGAAAGGTGATCCAGGCGCCCGGGCGGCCGCTGCGAGTAAGCGAAACGACACGATCGGCACCGGTATAGATCCCGGGCCGCACCAGGATTGTGTCGCCCGGCCCTGCGACAGCCGCAGCCTGTTGAATAGACCGAAACGGCGCCGTGCTGTCGCCCGTGGCGGAGTCTAAACCGCGGCTGTCGACGTAGTACCGCCGGCCTTTTACCGATGGGTCGGGACCTGCCGTCACCGGGGCTACAACCACAGGAGCGGAATGGGCGGGGGCAGGCACGCTTTGCTCCTGGCAATTGACCAGCGGCACAGCCGATGCAATTGCCGCTAGGCACACTCTCAATGCAATCAGTCTTTTGCTCCTCCCAGAGAGCTCGTCATAGGAACTAATGCGTAAACCAGCCATTCACGGTCCGGACCCGCGGGAAAGTGCGATCGGTGCAAGAAAGTGCATGAAACTATGTGGCCCCCGCTCCGCAGGGTCGCTGGCCGGTTGTAGGATCGGCCCGACAAGCACATTCCGGCATGAGTCCACGATCCATGTCTGACCGGCTACCGCCGTCATCCCGAGCCAACAGCCGCCCGCTTCATGCGGGAGCTGGTGAGGAAGCAGGTCCTCTGGCGCGGGGCATCAGTCCCGCCCAGCTGGTCCGTGCAGTGCGGCGGAACCAGCCGCTGTTTGCATTCGTGGCAGGGCTGACGGTTGTGATCACCGGTTTGATCATGATTGGTCTGCCGCCGGAGTATAGTGCCCGAGCCGTGATCCGCATGGCAAGTGAACGGCGCACGCTGACCAGCGGTGTGGAAGACGCGCCGCAATCACTTGACCGCCCAGTCGATCCGCTGCTCTCGGCGGTACAGGTTCTCACCAGCAGGACTTTGGTCGGTGGGGTGGTGGACTCCCTCGGGCTGCGCCTGAAGCCCGTCTCGGCCTTCGGCCTGAACGCTCCTTTGTTCGGCAGGCGGTTTCCCCTCGATGCATTGCAGGCAGCATCGGTGGACTCCGCTGCGCCTCCAGACACGCTCCTGCTCCGATTCTCTGATGCCGGGGTGACAGCCCGTTCGCGGAGGCATCATGGAATT
>DATADG010000385.1:0-9229 GCA_036258655.1 Gemmatimonadales bacterium
GGGGATCGAGGATCCAGCGCGATATCAGACGGCAGCGGGGCAGCGGGTCAGCTATGACGTACGCCGTTAAAGAAATCTTCTACACGCTGCAAGGCGAGGGCGCCAACACCGGACGTCCGGCGGTGTTTTGCCGCTTTGCCGGGTGCAACCTCTGGACCGGCCGCGAGCAAGATCGGCACACAGCCACGTGCCAGTTCTGTGACACCGACTTCGTGGGGACGGACGGAGCGGGCGGGGGGCGATTCGAGTCAGCCGAAGCCCTCGCCGATTCTATTGCCGCAGCCTGGCCGCCTCACAGCCATGCGCGGCGCTTCGTGGTGTGCACTGGGGGAGAGCCGCTGCTCCAGCTTGATGTTCCCCTCATTGCCGCCCTGCACGATCGCCAGTTCGAGGTGGCAGTCGAAACCAACGGCACCCGGGAACCACCGGCCGGTGTCGATTGGCTGTGCGTCAGCCCCAAGGCCGGCGCCGGTCTCGTGGTTGAACGGGGGGACGAGCTGAAGCTGGTGTTCCCGCAAACCGGAGCGGCGCCCGCTGATTTCGAGGATCTCGATTTCCAGCATTTCTTTCTTCAGCCGATGGATGGACCGGAGCGAGACGCGAACACCGCTGCCGCACTCCGGTATTGCCTGGCGCATCCACGCTGGCGGCTCAGCCTGCAGACGCATAAGCTTCTTGGAATTCCGTAAGCGGGGCAGAGGGGCTGAGGGGCGGCTGGGCAGCCACTGCACTGTGGCTCCGGTCGACTCTGCCCTGCTGCCCCGCTGCCCTGCTGCCCCACTGCCCCGCTGAGATGCAAGGCTACTCCGACCGGATCAATCACGCCTTTGCCTTTGCCGCGAAGTACTACGGAGCTCTGGCGCCTGCTGGTGCCGGCATGGATTACCACGCTCACCCGGCCAACGTAGCGATCATCCTCGCCCGCTATGACTGCGACCAGATCACGATCGTCGCCGGTATCTTGCACCACGTGCTGGAAGAGGCGCTGCCCAACCAGCGCGCAGTGCTGGAGCAGAAGATCGCCGAGAAGTTCGGTCCGGTCGTCCTCGCGGTGGCCAAGGATGCCCTCGAGCCAAAGTACGATCGGAGAGGTGGCGAGCGAGCCTGGCAGGCATGCAAGCAGGAGTATCTGGCTCAGCTCGCGATAGCCGAGCCCCGGGCACTGGACATCTGTGTCGCCGACGAGATCCATGCCTGCGGCTCTACCATGACCGCGCTCAGGCGTCTCGGCGTCGAATACCTGCGCACGGTTTCCCGCGCCGGGTCCGACCAGACAATCTGGTGGTATCGCTCCATGCTGGAGATCCTGGCATCACGCACGGACTGGCCTCAACGAGAGATGATTTCCGAGCTCCGGCTGATGAGTGCCGATCTGGTGCGAAGTCTTCGAAAAAAAGAGGTCGATCTGTGAGGCCGTCCGCGCTCGCCCTGCTCATCGGACTGACCGGCTGCGTCAGCGGCGCTCCGCCGCCGATTCCGCTGAATCCGGTCCGATTCCTCTCAATCAACGATGTGTCGGTCACTGATACGCTGCAGAACGGGCGGGGCGGCCTCGCTCGGGTTGCCACGGTACGTCGGCGGCTCGCCGACCAGGGGCCGGTGCTCTTCGTGTTAGCGGGCGATTTCCTGGGCCCCGGCGCGTCCAGCAAGTATTTCCACGGCCGGCAGATGATCGATGTCCTGAATGCCGCGAAGCTGGACTATGCCACCTTCGGAAAACACGAGTTCGATCTCGAGCGAGACACGCTCGTCGCCCGAATAGCGGAATCCAAATTCAAGTGGATCTCCAGCAACTGCACCAACGCAGACGGAGCCAGGTTCCCCAAGGTGTTACCATGGGATACAGTGCGGGTCTCCGGCCACAAAGTTGGACTGTTCGGATTGACTCTACAGGGTGCCTACCCTCGATACGTCCGATGCGTCAACCCCGATACCGCCGCTCATCGCGCCATCCAGACGCTCAGTGCCGAAGGTGCGGATCTGATCGTCGGCCTGACCCACCAGACAATGGTGGCGGACCGTAATCTGCTGGGGCGAGAGCCCAAGCTGGACCTGATCCTGGGTGGGCACGAGCATAAGGCCCAGGACTCTGTGGTCTCTAACCGTCACGTGGTCAAGGCAGACGCAGACGCCGAGACCGCGCAGTTCGTGACGCTCTGGGGTGGGAAGGAAAGTTGGCGACAGGCGGTTGGCCTGGTGCGGATCGACAACACTCTGCCGCCGGACAGCTCGGTAGCTCGCGTTGTGGCCCGCTGGAGCGACAGTCTGAAACAACGATTGGGACCCGAGCAGTCGGTCGGTGTCACTGGGGTCCCACTGGATCGGTCCACCCCGGCGTCGCCGCGGCAATAGCCGGGGGTCTCGCGGAAGGGCACGGTCCGGCAGTCCAAAACGGAATCGACGTAAGTCCACAAACACAAATCCCGGCTGAGCGCCTGCTCGCCGGGACCGGAGGCCTTAGCAGTTTTCATTACCCAGGCTGCAAAGCCAAAATCCCTGGGGCCCCGTAGGGCTATGTCTCGCAACTCGTTACTGGCTACAAGATAACCACTCTACTCCCGATCGCACAATCCCACTGCGCGGCTCCCCTCAGGTCAGGGGGCCTAGTATTATAGGGGCCATGGGTTCAACCCCTCACCCGCCTGTGGCCACCTTACCCAGCGCCTTTGCAGCAGCCTGCCGGCTCTCCCGAACGGAAGGGGAGCTCTTCGAGCGGTGCCGGGTGGCTCTGGTGCGCCGTTTCCAAAGCGAACGAATCTGGTTCACCCTGAATTCGCCTACCACTTCGCACTCCCGGGTGGGGCCGTCTGCCGGGTTCGACGACGCGCTAGAAGTGGCACGCTTGTCCAGCGGTCAAACCGAAGTGGTTATCCACGCCGACCCGCTGGTCGCGGAAGAAATGCGATCGATGGCCATGTCGCTGGCCCTGGGGTTGAGCGTCGTGCTGGAGCTCAGGAGTATCCTGCTGGAACGACAGGCGGCGCTCGACGACGCAGTTTTTCAGCTTCGGGCGCTTCGCCAGGTGGCCCGGCTGCTTTCCTCGGTGCACTCCACCGAAGAGACCGAGCAGTTGATCCTGGATTTCATGGCCGAGGTGTTCTTTGCCTGGTGGGCGTGCCTGTATCGTCCAGAGGGCGAGATGTACGTGCCACGCGTGTTTCGCTCGCTCAACGACCGGCTGCGTCCGGGACCGATTGACCGGAGTGCTCTGGATCTGGCCCTTCCACCAGGCAGCACCGCTATGGGCAGCGACGACGTCAACGTCGCCGAGCTGGTGGGACCGGGAGCGGAGCTGGTCGTCCCGCTCGATGCCGGCGCCGAGCGCATGGCGGTGCTGGTGCTCGGGGCGCGCATCAGCGATAAGCTCTACGGGCGGGCCGAGTCCGAGCTCGCGGGTACGCTCTCGTTTGCCGCAGCCATTGCGCTGAAGAATTCCGAGCTGGTCGAGCAGCTGCATAGCGCGGCGACGACCGACGAGCTCACGGGCCTGTGCAACCGGCGGGCGTTGGAGGACCGACTGGCTGCTGAGATTTCGCGCAGCCTGCGGCATCAGCTCCACACCAGCGTGCTGCTGCTCGACCTGGACCGCTTCAAAGTTGTGAACGATACGATGGGCCATGCCGCCGGCGATCGCCTACTGGTGCAAGTGGGACAGGTGCTGCGGAAGCAATGCCGGGCGCTGGACGTGGTCGGCCGCCTGGGTGGAGACGAATTTCTGGTGATCCTGCCCATGACCAAGCCAGCGGAGGCCCGGGTGTTCGTGGCGCGGGTGCAGGCCAGTCTCCGTGAGATCGAGAAGACCAACCCGGAGTTTGGCGCCTGTACCCTGAGCATGGGAATTGCCGAGTCGCCACAGCATGGTACCACCGTCAGCAGTGTGCTGGCCGCGGCCGATAACGCGCTGTATCGAGCCAAGCGGGGAGGGCGAAACACCGTTGAGGTCGCGGAGGGATAACATCTCGTCATCCGAATTCACCCTGCTGGGCGACGCGATCTGGCTCGACTTCGTCAACACCGCTCGGGGCCGGACGCTTTCGCCTCCCGATCTTCTGCCCGACGAGCAGGCGATTCTCCGCTGGGCACAGGCTCAAAGTCTCTACCTCGACAGTGAACACCCTGTCATGCTCGACGTACTGCGGTTGCGTGACCGTTTGACACTCCTGGCAGAAGCTCTCGTCGCGGGTCTCCAGCCGCCGGCCGGTTCCATCGATGCCATCAATCAGTATCTCGCCCAAGGGCAGGGCTGCCACCAGCTGACCCGGACCGGTGGAGAGTGGCAGCTCCGGTTTGCCCCGGCCGCGCGTCCGCCCGTTCTCCAGGCCATCGCTCAATCGGCCGCCGCCACACTGGCTGACCCGCTGCTCTTTGTGCGGCGGTGCGCCGGCGAGACCTGCTCCCTCTTCTTCATCGACAACTCCCCGAATCAGAGCCGGCACTGGTGCAGCCAGTCGCTCTGCGGCCGCGAGGTCCGAGTGGAGCGGCGACGCGGGCTGCTGCGCTGACTACAACCGAGCCGATCCGCTACTTCCAGCGCACCCAGGACGTGCTGGGGGCCCGCTACCGTCTGGAGCGAACCGTAGCGGCCTCGGCGGAACAGGTGCTGTTCGAGGCCTACGACCAGCTGCTCAAGCGCAGGGTCAGTCTGCGAGTGAACTTCTACAGCGACCCGGCCATACGAAACTGGTTTTTGCGCGAGGCGGAGGCGCTCAGCCGGTTGGACCATCCAGCCATCCGTCACGTCTACGACGCGGGAATCGTTGATGACCTGGCGTTCCGGGTGGGAAACTGGATCGATGGCGAAGGGCTGCAGCAGGCACTCCACCGGGGTCCTCGTCCCATACCCATGGTGCATACGCTGGCGCGTGACATTCTTGGCGCGCTGGAGCACGCCCACAGCCACGGGATCATCGTGCGCCGGATCGTACCACCCTCGGTCCTGCTCAGCACGGAGGGAAGGGCAACAATTACCGACCTTCGGTTCTGCAGTCACACGCTCCCTGCCATTCCTCCCGGAACAGTGCCTTCGTTGCTGAACTACATGGCCCCGGAGGCGCGCCAGGGTGCACCGGGAGACGCAACCAGCGACGTATACACCGCAGGGGCACTCCTGTACGTGGCGATTACCGGACAGGAGCCTCCGCTAAATTCAGGAAACATTCGTCGACCTACGGAGCTGCGGCCGGCCTGTCCGCGTGCGCTCGAGCGAATCATTCTGCGCGCCATGCAGCCCAAACAGGATGACCGATATCTCACCGCAGCGGAGATGCTGGAAGACTTTGCCTCCGATGCCGGCAGCTTCGAAGTGCCGGCCTTGGCCGTCAGTCCCGGTGCGGTGGCCGATGCCGAGGACAATGCCCGGTGGGAGAAGCGACTGCGCCGCGCATTGGGCGACGACTATGAGCTGCTGGGTCTGATGGGCACCGGAGGCTTCGGACGCGTGTATCGAGTGCGCGACCTCCATCTGGAACGCGAGGTGGCGCTCAAGGTATTGCAGCCGCTGCTGACCAGGGATCCCGAGGTGGTGGAGCGATTCCGCCGGGAAGCCCAGCTTGCGGCAGGGCTGAATCATCCGAACATCGTGAACATTTACGATATCGGCGGCAGGTCCGGACTGATCTGGTACACGATGGAGCTGATCGATGGCCCCAGCCTCGCCCAGCTGGTGGAGCGGGACGGGCCGCTGCCGGTGGATCGGGTAATTCGGCTGCTGCGGGAAGCGCTATCGGCTCTCGCTCACGCGCATGGGTCGGGACTGGTGCACCGGGACATCAAACCGGAAAACATCCTGATCGACCCCAGCGGAAGCGCTCAGATCACCGACTTCGGCCTGGCTCTGGCGCTTCGGGGCAAATATGGCGGCGCTACCAGTCAGAGCGGCACTCCACAATTCGCCAGCCCGGAACAGTTGTTGGGAGAACGGGTGGATCAACGCTCGGATCTCTACAGTCTGGCAGCCGTGGCCTACTACGCGCTCCTCGGAGCGCCACCGTTTCCCGGCCTCACCGTGGAACAGGTATTGGCCAAGCAGACCACCAATCAGTTTCCCACTTCGCGCGGGCGCAGGGACGATGTCAGCGAGGCACTGGAGCAGGTTCTCGACCGGGCACTCAGTGCGGATGTCAACCGGCGGTATCCCTCAGCCGCCGAGTTCCTTCAGGCCGTCAACCAGGCGGCGAGTGCACCCCCGCGCGAGCCGGTCGCGGACTGGGCGCGCGCCGCAGCGCGCTGGCTTCGCGGCTCCCCCCTTGACTAAAAGACTTGGCAATACAGATTTGTCCGCGCGATTAGTACCCATTTGCAGGTCTGAGCAGTTCCGACTGTACTTTTGGCACTCAAGACCCGGGACATCGCCCTCGGGTCTTTCATTTTTTATGACGCAGGACAGGCCTGCGCTCATAAAAACTCGGCGCTCCGGATTCTCCGGCGCCGGCGCAGGCAAATAAACATGGAGTAGGCGCAATGGCTCGCACCATCGGCACGGTGAAGTGGTTCAACGACGCGAAGGGTTTTGGCTTTATCACCCCGGAGAATGGGGACAAGGATTGTTTTGTCCATCACACCGCCATCAAGGCGGAAGGCTTCCGCAGCCTTTCCGAGGGTGACCGGGTAGAGTTCGACATCGTGCAGGGTGCGAAGGGCCCCGCCGCCGAGAACGTCACCAAAGTGAAGTAAGGCCAACCTTCTGGTTGGCCCTCGTCGAAACCGAAAGGCCGCTCGGATGAGCGGCCTTTCTGCTATTTATGACGGTAGATGACCCGGCCTCGGGTCAGATCATACGGCGACAACACCACGCTCACCCGGTCTCCTTCCAACACTCGAATCTTGAACTTGCTCATCTTTCCCGCCGCATAGGCCAGAATTTCGTGACCGTTCTCCAGCATGACGCGATAATTTCGGTCGGGCAGCACCTCAGTCACTACCCCCTCCATTTCGATGCCTTCTTCCTTAGCCATTCATTCTCTCCAAAGAAGCCATGCCGGCAACCGTCACGAAGCGGTGGAATCTTGCGCGCAGACCTCGGGGAATCAACTCTGGGGAAGCTGTGCCCGCGCCAGCTCGATATGGGTTTCCACCAGTTGTACCAGCTTTCCAATCTCGCCAGCATCGAATGTCAGCCGGGCACCTGCGGTGCGGTAGATATCCGGAAGGCTCCGCACAGCACCAAGAGCGAGGGCTTCCCGGTAGCGCGCGACCGCGTTCGCCGGATCGTCCAGGCTGTTGCGCCACACCTGGAGGGCCCCCAGCTGCGCGATGCCATACTCGATGTAGTAGAACGGATACATGAAGATGTGCAGCTGACGATACCAGCGCGCGATTCGTTCCTGCTCCAGGCCGCTCCAGTCTACGCCTCGCTCGAACCGGCTTCGGATCCGAAGCCACGCCTGATCCCGCGCGGCGGCATCGCCGCCGTGACCGCTGGTATAGATCCAGGATTGAAACGCGTCGACGGAGGCTATGTGCACCAGACTCAGGAGCACGTCTTCGAGATGCTCCAGCCATGCACTCCGCGCCTCCGACTGGTTGAAGTAACCAGTCGGCTCGACCAGGTGAGGAGCCGCCAAAAACTCCATGGACATCGATGCGAGCTCGGCGGCTTCGGATCCCGGGTGGCGCTGCCAGATCAGTGGGAGCGGGTGAGAGGCGAAGGCGTGAAAGGCGTGTCCCGCCTCGTGCAAGAGCGTCATGACGTCGTCCACCAGCCCCACCGCGTTCATGAAAATGAATGGCCTGCCCTGAAAGTGGAGGGTCTCGCAGTAACCGCCGGGCGCCTTACCCTTCCGGCTCTCGAGATCGAGCAGTCCCTCATCGATCATGGTCTGGAACTCGCGCCCGAGCGACGGGTTGACCCGATCGAAAACCCGCTGAGCCTTTCCCACGAGCTCGGTTGCGCTGGTGAAGGGACGCAGCGGCTTGTCCCGATAGGGATCGACCGCAAGGTCCCAGGGGCGGATCACATCGAGTCCAAGCCGCTGGCGGCGTGACTCGAGCACCCGTTGGGCGGCCGGGGCAGCCGTCTGCTCGATGGCGTCGTGGAAGCGCTCGCAGTCGGCAGGTGTGTAGTCGAAGCGAAACTTCGCCGGGAAGATGTAGTCCCTGAAATTGATGAATCCGGCGTTCCGGGCAGCCTGCATTCGCAGCTCATACATCTTGTCGAACAACGCCGCCATTTCGAGTCGCCGGTCCAGATACGGCTGGGTCGAGGCGCGGAAGGCCCGCTCCCGTACAGCTCGATCGGGACTCTTCAGATACGGCTGCAGCTGAGGCAGAGGCCGTTCGACCCCGTCCCAGACTGCGGTCATCGAGCCCGTGATCCGCTGGTATTTCGCGCTGTGCTCTTCCAGCTCGGCGAAAATCGGGACGTTCTCTTCCCGGAAGATCTGGATCTGGGTGCGGAATCTCGCCAGGGTGGTGGCCAGGTCCGGCGTGGAATAGCCGGTGTCCAACAGCTTGCGGGCCAGGGCGACGCTTCGTTCCTCCATTCGAGGCAGGATCTCGGTGGAGAAACGCAGATGGTCGGCCTCCTTTGCTGGATCACTGGTGTCGATGGTGTACGCGATCATCGCCCGGGCGGCCGCCTCGGTGACCAGCTCCTCGAGTCGCGACCACTCCCGCAACCAGGTCTCGATTCCCTCGGCGTCCAGCTCTCGCGCCGCCAGCTCGTCGAAGTAGGGGGCGATATCTTCCCAGCTCGATGCTGCAAGGGCGGCTGGAGAGGGCGGCAAGAACGACACAGTCACGAGAGCTCCTCTGTAGGCGTCAGGACAGCTCCAGATATAATCGCGACCCGGCACAGGTAACAGCGGGGCGGCGGGGCGGCGACGGCCTTGGCCAACGGCCCCCTTCGTGCCTTCAGGCTCTAAGGTTCGGTCGGATCGCTGCTGGCCGCGCTGGCACCTGCCCGGCTGATACCTGCCCCGCTGCCCCGCTGTCCCGCTGGCACTGCCACTCTGCGGTGGACGTGTACCTGAAAGGCCATGATGCCCACCAGCGCTACGTAACCGGCCGCGATGAAGAAGGGCCAGCCATGGCCCAGGCGCTGGAAGGCCACAGTGGCAAGAACCGGTGCTGCAACTCGGGCCAACCCGGCAAACGTCTGGGCCACGCCCATGGTGGTCCCTACCTCGCGCGGGTCAGAGGCCCGTGACATGAGCGAAGTCGTCGCCGGAAAGAGGAGCGCCGTGCCAATCGGCACGAGCGGAATCACGATCGCCAGGGTCCAGAGATCGCG
>DATADG010000386.1:0-5720 GCA_036258655.1 Gemmatimonadales bacterium
GGTTCGAATCCGAGATATGGATGGTTATGAGGGCTGGGGTGAGGCAGCACCCAGCAAATTCTACGGCGAGACCGCCGAAACGGTGCTCGCCGCGCTCAAAATCTACGGAAGCATGCTTCCGGACGATCCATTCGATTTGGAAAAGGCAGAGCGTGGCTGGGAGGCCAAGCTTCGAGGGAATGCGGCGGCACGTGCCGCGCTCTCGACCGCCCTCCATGATCTGGTGGGCAAGCGTCTGGATATTCCGATGTATCGCATGTGGGGGCTGGATCCCTGTTTGGCCCCGAAGTCAACCTTCACTATCGGACTGGATGCGCCGGAGAAAATCCGGGCCAAGGTACTGGAAGCTGAGCAGTTTCCCATCCTGAAGGTCAAACTGGGAACCGAACAGGATATCGAGATCCTTCGCGCGATTCGTTCGGCGACCGACAAAGAAATCCGAGTGGATGCGAATTGTGGTTGGACCGTCAAGCAAGCCATCCGAATGCTGCCCATTCTGGACGAGTTCGGCGTCACCGTGCTGGAGCAGCCGCTGGCGCCGCACGATCTCGACGGGCTGGCGGCCATCAGTGCTCAGGCCGATATCCCAGTGATAGCCGACGAGAGCTGCCTGACAGCAGTTGACATCCCGCCGCTGGTGGGAAAGGTAGATGGCATCAATATCAAGCTGGCCAAGTGCGGCAGCCTCAGAGAGGCGCTTCGTATGATCGCGGTCGCCCGGGCACATGGGCTGATGGTGATGGTGGGATGCATGATCGAGAGCTCGCTGGGCATTACCGCAGCGGCACACGTCACTCCGCTGGTGGACATCGTCGACCTCGACGGCGCCGCACTGCTCGGGGACGATCCGTTCGTTGGAGCCGAAATCGAAGGTGGTCAAGTTACCCTACCGTCAGGTCCGGGACTCGGCGTCAGGCGGCGATGACTGATCGGTTTGCGCTGGTCGCCCTGCCTCTCCCGGTTTCTTCCCCGTACACCTACCGCATTCCAGCCCCACTGAGCGATCGGGTCGTGCCCGGGGCTCGGGTCGTCGTACCGGTGCGTCGTCGGGAACTCATCGGCCTGGTGGTTGGCACCGATGCCGTGGCCCCGTCGGTACCGGCCAAGGAGCTGCTTGCTGTTCCCGATCCGGCTCCGGCGGTGCCTCCGGAACTGCTGGCGGCAGCTTCGTGGATGGCGGGTTATTACGGTGCACCGCTGGGTCTCGCCCTCAGAGCGATTCTGCCGGGTGGGCTGTGGGGAGAGTCGCATGTGGTCGTGTCGCTTCAGAACGGGAGCCGATCCCTTGGCGGGCTGGCTGGGCAGGTGCTTGCCTGGCTGGAGCGGCGCGGTGGTGAAGCAACCGTGCACACAGCAGCACGGGCTTTCAAGCGTCCGCTATGGGATGTGTTCGAGCGGCTGAGCCGCGTTCATGCGGTGTCAATGCGGGTCACTCCACCGGATACGGAAGCGGCACGACTCACGGAGCGGACGCTCTCTCTCACTCAGGAACGACCTACGCTGATCGAGCGGGATACGTTGTTCAAGCGGCGGCCGAGACAGCGACAGCTGTATGAAGCCCTCGAGTCGCTGGGAGGGAGTGTACCGGTTCAACACCTTTCCGAGCGGTTGGGTTTCGGCAGCGGCGTCGTTCGAGGGCTCATCAAGCTGGGCGTGGCCCGGATTGGCCGCTCGGAGCTGGTCCGCGATCCATTTGCAGCTTCACCCGTGACCCTTCCACCTGATGAGCTCACGAGCGATCAATCCACCGCACTCGCAGCCATCGATGCACTCAGCCCTGGACGCGGCGCGCTACTCTTCGGTGTGACCGGCAGCGGCAAGACCCTGGTGTATCTCGAGGCGGTCCGCCGCGTGCTGGCTCGAGGAGGTGGGGCCATCGTTCTCGTTCCCGAGATTGGACTCACTCCTCAGACGGTGAGCCGGTTTCGCGGTGCCTTTGGGGACGAGATCGCCGTGCTCCACAGCGGTCTGTCAGAGGGAGAGCGCGCGGATGCCTGGCGACTGCTCCGGCGAGGAGAGCGGCGCGTCGCGGTTGGTGCGCGGTCCGCCGTCTTTGCGCCGGTGGCGCGGCTTGGCCTGATCGTCATCGACGAGGAGCACGAAGCGAGCTATAAGAACGGAGAGACTCCACGCTATCATGCGCGTGACGTTGCTGCTGTGCGAGCCCGGTTGGAGGGTGCGCGCGTTGTGCTCGGCAGTGCTACGCCTTCCCTCGAGACCCTCGCGCGCGCCGGGAGCACGCTGGCGTTGCTCCGGCTGCCGGATCGTATCGGCAATCGTCCGCTTCCGCCGGTCGAGCTCATTGATCTTCGCTCCGCACCCAAGGTGGAGGGCACCGGACCGATCGCCTGGTCGGTCGCCCTGGATGCGGCGATCATGGCGACGCTGGCGCGGAAAGAGCAGGCTCTTCTCCTGCTCAACCGGCGGGGCTGGGCTGCCTTTCTCCAATGCCCCGACTGCGGTGAAGTCTCGCAATGTCCCCGTTGCAGTATCTCGCTCACGGTTCACCAGCTTCCGCCTGCGCTCCGCTGCCATTATTGCGGACACGAGGAGCCGTTACCGCTCACGTGCCGGGTCTGTGCCAACCCGGTGCAACACACCCGTGGGGTAGGAACCCAGCAGCTCGAACGCATGCTGACCGAGCGATACCCGGAGGCGCGGGTCGCACGGATGGACCTGGACACAACGAGCACGAAGTGGTCGCATCAGAAAATCCTGGGCGCGGTGGAGAAGGGTACCGTCGATCTGCTTATCGGGACCCAGATGATCGCCAAGGGTCTGGACTTCCCCAACGTGACATTGGTAGGTGTCGTGGATGCCGATACGGGGTTGTATCTGCCGGATTTCAGATCGGCTGAACGCAGCTTTCAGCTGCTGGCGCAGGTAGCAGGGAGGGCTGGACGGGGCCCCAAGGGGGGACGGGTGCTGGTACAGACCCGCCGGCCTGACCACCACGCTTTAGCGCACGCCGCGCGGCATGACGCAGACGGCTTTCTGCAGGAGGAGAGGGAGCTCCGGGAACGACCGCCGTATCCACCAGCGGTGTCGCTGGTCAATCTGATCTACTCCGGTCCGGTGGAAAACGAGGTAGCGCGAAAAGCTGCGGGCCTGGCGGATTGGTGTACGGGGCTGGTCCGCAGATATGAGCTGCCTATCATCGTGCTGGGCCCTGCACCCTGCCCGCTCGTCAGGATCAAGGACCGGTGGCGCTGGCACGTGCTGCTGAAAGGACCGTCGGCCAGTTTGGGGCGGGTAGTGCGCTATGCCGCCAGGCGGCTCAAGCGGGACCGGAGGAATCGTCTCGTGATCGATCGCGATCCCGTGTCGCTCTTATAGATCTTGGGAGTGGCGGATGTGACCTCTTCTTTCGTCCACTACTGCGCCGCGTAGCCTAGCTCTGCCCCGACGTAGATCACCCGCCGGGGAGCCGGCTCGAAGACTCGCCCGCCCACACCATTCAGTGTGACTGATCCAACGTAGCGCCGATTCAGCAGGTTGTTTACTCCCAAGAATGGAGCAATCTCCATCGAACCTACTTGCCCGTCCCAGCCCAGCCGGGCATTGGTCACCGACCACGCCGGAACAATGAGAGCAGGGGTGTTCACATCGTCGGATGCGATCGAGGTGTTGATGGTGTGGTCCGCATCGAGATAGAAGTCGGCAGGCAGAGAGGCTCGGAGCCCAAATCGCCAGAAATGCTCCGGAACCCCGGGCAACCGATTTCCCTCCAGCGACAGCGTGTCACCCAGGACGTATTCGGCGAAGCGGTACCGGGCGTACGTGTAAGCGCCGTGGACAGTCACGACGGGCAGCGGAGTGACCGACAGCCCGACTTCGGCCCCATCGTTGTGAGTCTTGCCGGCATTCCGGAAGAAGGCCCGGCCACCGATTTCGGGACCTTGGACGATGGCATCCGTGATCCGGCCAAGGAAGAGCGCCACAGAATACGTCACCTGGGGCACTGGCCGGCCTCTCGCACCAACTTCATAGTTGACTGCCCGCTGAGGCCCCAGCTCGGGATTGAGTCCGCCGGTGCCATCCGGCTTGTTCACCAGTTCAGTGGTGGTTGGGGTCTCGAATGCCGTAGAAACATTGACGTAGGGCACAAAGCCTTCATTGAACGACAGGCTCGCGCCTACGTTGCCGCTGAGCGCAGCCATTGTGCGCCCTCCGCTGTCATCACCATCAGCAGTGAAGCGATCGGCCAGATCGAACCGCACCCAGTCATACCGGATACCGCCGCTGACGAGGAGCCGCTCCTGCGGACTCCATTGCACCTGCGCGAAGGGGCCGAGCTCGGTGACTTGCTCGCGTTGATCCAGAATGACCGTGCTCGTCGGTGTACCGGCGTCGGACACAAAGTTGGCCCTGTCGTCCCGCATTCGCTGGAGATCTACTCCCGCCGTGAGCGTGGGCGACAGCTCGCTCGAGCCCAGCTGTCGATGCAGGCTCCCTCTTGCCCCACCGACCACCCGATCGATCGCAACATAAGTACCCGCGGTCGGGGGCGCCCCGGAGAATGGCGGCGCAGCGAGGGGGTTGGCCAGGTCGCGGAGCAATCCAAAGACGGTCGCCTCGTACTCGTTTCCGGCATCATCGAAGTGGCGAATGCCCAACGCGAGCTGATGCTGCTGCGCGTCCTTGTCTGCGCCCCGCCGGATATTGTTGGCAGCCGCGGAATCAGGGTTGGTATTGTATTCGGTTGGCGTGAGAGCACCGGGATTCTGCGCCCGTGGGTTGTCCGCCAGGCTGAGTCTGAGCGTGCCCAGGGTCGAGCCGCTCAGCGCGTAATCCACCCCGCCATTCAGCTGGCGGAACTCGGCGGCACTATGCTGGCGAAAGCCGTCCGCCTTGAACTGGGACAGCGAGAGGGTGCCACTGATACTACCCGACCGCGCCGAAGTCCAGCTCTGCCATTTGTAGAACGCATCACCATCCCGTTCGCCACTTCCGCCCTGGACCCGTATCCGCTGGGCAAACGGGCCCGGAGCAGCGTTCTCCGACTGGAATGCGATGACGCCTCCCGATGCGTTGCCGTAGAGTGACGAGCTCGCGCCGCGTAGGACCTCGGCCCGTTCCACATTGGCAAAGTCCACATTGGTGAGTTGACTCTGGCCATCAGGAAGGGTCTGCGGAACGCCGTCCAGCAGGATCTTGAGGCCGCGCACGCCGAAATTGGAGCGGCTACCAAACCCTCGAATAGAGATCCGCTGGTCCAGGGAAAAGTTGTAGCGGTTGGCGACCACTACGCCCGGAAGGTTGTTCAGTGCCTCATCCAGGCCAAGGGTTTGCTGTCCCCGCTGAAGGTCACTGCGGTCCAGTACGCCCACTGCGTACGGGACGCGTTCGAGCGGCTCGGGAGCTCGGGTGACCGTAATCTCGGGCAGCTCTTCGATGGGCCCTTCTTCCGGGTTCAGCGTGTCGACCCGGACGGGCTCCTGTGCCACCAGACGCGGCACATTCGTGGCGATTATCACTCCAAGCGCGACCCACGCACTCCATTGCGGCATATCACTCTCCTGTCTTCTCAGAAAACTAATCCCTTCAGCGGCACTGAGCACGGCGCTTGAAACGCTCTCGGCACCCCGCTTAGCTTCTCCCCCGTATGCGGGCACCCCCCACTGGAACAATTCCCGATTTCAGCCAGCCGCCCTTCGCGGGCGCGCCTGATGCGCATTTCGAGCCATTGCCGGCTGACGGCGTTCTGCCGGAGGGCTTCT
>DATADG010000387.1:0-13040 GCA_036258655.1 Gemmatimonadales bacterium
TGGATCTGGATCCAGGTTGAAGCCGGTTCCGCTATCGGGAAGCGAAACTATGAGCTCATCCGGCAGATCGAGCGGACTTGACTGGGGCTCCACCGCGAAATCGAGCGGACTTCCGAGATCGGTAGAGAAACCGCTCAGCGATGTCTCCTGTATGCCGTCCAGCGTCATTGGCTGGAAATCCAGGCTGGAAGATTCTCCACCGCGCTGAATGTCCAGAGGTGCTGTCAGGTCCGCCATCGGATCAACGGGCTCTCCCAACCGTTCGATGCCGAGCAGGGAGTCCGCTCCACTGCCCTGAGCGTCCAGTGAGGGTAGCGGATCGACGATCAGATCATCACTACGTGCCTTGGACGATTCCGGAAGATCTTGGTTGAGTATTAACCCTTCCGGCGGGCTGGGGTCGATTGATGGCGAAACGGCCGGCTCGTCGATTGGAAGGGGGGCGATGTCCCGCACTTGCCCGGGCGCCTCCGCCGGAGCTCTGGGATAGACCTGGGCCTTTGGCGGGCTGGTTGGGATGTCCATCCCAGTGTCGAGAAAGATCAGATCGCCGCGCTTGGGTGGAGCGGATGCCGGTGCAGCTGGAGCGGGAGCATGATCGAGATCCATCCCCTGCAGCCGCTCCCGGGTCTTCCGGGCACCGGCTTTGTCGCCAGCTGCCTCCAGATCCTTCGCCATGCGCTCGAGCTGATCCCGAGCCTCATCTCCGCGGGAGGTGGCTCGCAGGAGATCAACCAGCATGCTGCGGATCTCTTGGCTGCCCGAGAATTGGTCTGCGAACAGCTTTACAGCCTGGAAGGCCTGGTCGAGCTGACCCAGTGCATTCATGCGCTCCAGGAACTCGATGAGGTTCCGCTTGGCTTCGCTGACGACATTCTTCCGGGCGTGGAGCTGGCAGAGCTTCAGGTAGGTCTGTGTCCGGCCCGGATTGACTCGAAGGATCTTCCCGCACAGGGCAATGGCGTTGTTGAAGAAGCCCTGATCGGCATACAGATCAACAGCCCGTTCGTAGGACCGGACCGCTTCGGCCGTGTCGTTGATCTTGAGGTAGAGGTCACCAACCCGATTGTACAGCGACAGGTCCGGGCTGGACTCCACCCCAGCCTCGGCCTGTTGAATGGCCTTCAAATAGACGTCAATGGCTTTCCGCCAGTCCTCCTTTTGCTCGAGCTTCCGCGCAGTGTCCTTCAGCTTTTCCAGGTTCATGCGGCTCGGGCTGAGAAGGGGTAATCAGAGATAAGATTTGGAGTGCGCGAAAGATACCGGGCGGCTAGAGGCCGGGCAAGCTGGCGATGCTGCAACGAGTTGCACGCTGCGGCCGAACCGTCAAAAGACCCACTGAACGGCTCCACCGGACCCGATTAGAGGGCTGCCGGATCCAGTTCACCGGCCGCGACGGCGAGGGCGAGGCGTTCCATATCCGGGCCTGGTGGGCGGTCGTCGGAAAGCGGCGGCACCGGCGGATCCAGGCTCCGAACCTTCTGATAGAGGGCCGCCACGCCGCGGCCAGGTGCGAGAGGCTTCAGGAACTCAAGCCCCTGGGCGGCGCACAATAGTTCGGCGCCAACTACCCGTTGAGCGTTCTGGAGTATTCGGGCCGCCTTGAATCCTGCGGCCATGCCCATGGGTACGAAGTCCTCCTGGTTGGCATCGGTTGGAATGGAGCCGATGCTCGCCGGCATGGCCAGCGCTCGCGATTCCGCGACCAGGGACGCTGCGGCAATCTGGACCATCATGAACCCGGAGCAGAGGCCAGGATCCTGAGTCAGAAACGCGGGTAACCCCTGAGACAAATCAGGGTTGACCAACCGCTCCACCCTTCGCTCAGCGATAGCTTGTAACGTGGTAAGCGTCAGTGCCAGGATGTCGAGAGCTTGTGCAACCGGCTGGCCATGAAAGTTCCCGCCTGAAATCACGTCGCCGTTCTCGAACACCAACGGGTTGTCAGTAGACGCATTCAGCTCCACCACGGCGGTCTGCTCGGCGAACGCGATCGCGTCCGCCACTGCACCCATAACCTGAGGGGCGCAGCGCAGGCTGTAGGCGTCCTGGACCCGCGGGTCATTCTCCCGATGCGACTCGCGGATCTCGCTGTCCCTCAGCAGCTCTCGCATGAGGTCTGCGGCCAGAACTTGTCCATGATGCGGTCGGCACTCGTGGATCCTCGGGTCAAGCGGAGCCGGGGTGCCACGGAGGGCTTCCAGGCTCATGGCAGCGGCGCCCACCGCAGTGCGCCAGAGCACCCGGGCATCATGCACCAGCAGTGCAAGCAGTGCGGTCTGGGCCTGAGTGCCGTTGATGAACGCGATGCCTTCCTTGGGCGCAAAGCGGAAGGGAGTGAGCCCGTTCCGCCGCAAGGCGTCGCTGGCGGTTTCACTGGCGCCGTTGGAGGAGAGCACGTAACCCTCACCCATGAGCGCAAGACCGATGTGACTCAGGGGAGCCAGATCTCCGCTCGCGCCTACACTCCCCTGCTCCGGTACTACCGGGAGTACACCGGCGTTGAGGAGCGCAACCACGGCGTCGACCAGCTCGGGTCGCACCCCACTGGTGGGCCGGAGAAGAACGTTTGCGCGCAGCAACATGACAGCTCGGACCACCGCCGCCGGGAGCGACGAGCCCACACCGGAGGCATGACTGCGGATGAGATTGGTTTGGAGTTGATCGATCTGGTCGGGAGGAACTCGAATGTTGGCCAGCTTCCCGAAACCGGTGTTAATCCCGTAGATCGTCTGTCCCGAAGAAACGGCACGCTCCACCAGCTGCCGGCTTTGGGACAGCGCGCGGCGGGCTGCGGGCGCCACCGTCACTTTGATGGCGGGATCGCGAGCGACACGAACTACGCTCTCGATGGTGAGAGAGCGCCCATCGAGCACGCAGTCTGGCCGGGGCATCGCCCGAACTTGAGCGAGTCTGCGCCCCGATTCAACCCCTGTGGCGACTTACTTCGCAGCCCTGAGTAGTTCCGGGTTCCCGGGGTCGGTCTGGTATGCCCAGTCCAGAATCAGGAAGCTTGGCCCGACGTGAGTCACCCGCACGGCGCCGTAGCGGAGGAACGGGTCCGCGGCACTCATCTCAAATACGTAGCCCATACCGGGAAACGCCTCGATCGGGTCGGGCGAATAGCTGGCGCACTGATCCGGATCGGTCGCTGGCAGACAGGGTGCGAAATCGATGCTCGTCAGGTCTTCTACAGGATCGCTGCTGTAAAACTCCACTCCAGTGCCGGCGCGGACCGGTGTGAGAAACAGTGCGCCGGTTCCGTCACGGTCGACAAAGAAGTCGATGGTGCCGGACGTTCCGGGTCTCACTCGACCCAGTTCCCCCGCCTCCACAACATTGTCACCATCATCGTCCCAGAACCGAAAGCCGCTGCTGTCCTGATCAACCTGAATCGGATAGATCACCTGGTTACGGCTATCGGGGCGCGGCGTGTCGAGCTCTGATTCGGTTCGACCACTCTCCGATCCATCTCGTGCCACAGCAGTCACAGAGAAACAGCGGGGTACGCCATTGACCAGGGCTCCGGCCACGAACTCCGGCGCCACAGTCGTACCCTCCAGCCGCCATGTCGTCCCGCAGCCATCTGTCCCAGGCGGAGCTTCCCAATCGAAGGAGGTGCTGTAGATGCGATAGTTCTGGAAGTTGTCCGGATCGGACGTGTACGCGTTATCACTCCAGGTGAGCGCCACGGCACCATCCAGGGTGATGGTCACCAGGTCGCCGGGAATTTCAGGAGGGTTGCCGGGGCCAGTCCGGTCGGAGGAGCACGCTGCCGCCAGAACCAGGAAGACCGGTACACGCCAGCCCCGCATACGATTTCTCCAAAAAGGGATGGCTGTAATCGAGGCAGAAGACGTGCCATGGCGACGAGGCAGGTGGGTGGGGCCTCGACGTTTGCACGGCGTTGGCTCATCGAATCGCTTCCCTGGATTCGGCAACCGTGCCCCGCTGTCCACCTGTCCCGCTGTCCTACCGTGGGGACAGCTATTGCTCAAATGTGGCCTGATCGTAGTCGAACTTCAGGTCCGGCAGGTCGGTGAGGTAGATCGAAAAGTAGAAAGCGAAGTTGCCGTTTGCATTCCGCACGAAATTGAACCCGGCACGCCACTCGTGCAGCTGCCGCTCCAGGCGAACCACCTGAGACTCGAACTCGGAATCGGTGATGTTGTACTGCGAGGACCAGGACAGGGACCAGAATGGCGTGGGTGAGAAGCTGGTACTGAACCCCAGATTCTGCCGGTCGTTCGGGGTCGTGGCGCCCGGGATGGGCCGAGTACGGGACAGGCTGTAGTTGAAATTAGCCGAGAAGCTGCCGCCGCCGGAAAACGGCACCTGATCAGTGTTATAGAAGGAATCCCGCCTCCGTCCCGCGTCCACCACATAGGAGCTGGGCACCTCATCGTCCCGCCGTGAGCGCCGGGAACGGCCACCCAGCCCGAAGATCGATCCGATAGACCGAAGCGTGTTGGCCGAGATTGCGAAGCTGGCGCTGACGTTGCTCAGAAAGGGATCGAAGTCGGTCGTGTCGTTACCTAATTCACCGCGCCAGAGATCGTGCGTGGTGCTCAGCGTGAACTGCGGCAGCAGGTCGCTCAGGAACGAGTTGGTGATCGACTCTGTCGCCCAGCCGGTGCGGCCCGGCTTCTTAGCCTGCTCGAAGTCATAGCTGAGCGCACTGGTATTGATGCTGAGCACACGAAACTTGCGCGCATCGGTGGCAGTGGTGTCGCCCCGCGCGGTCTTGGCTTTGGCCTCGAAGGTCTGCGAGAGCCCCAGGCTGATCGTCTGGGTCGGATCACTGCGAAGGCGAAGCGGCTGCCCCGGATCGGTGTTCGCCCGGGCGTATTCCTCGGGGACGTTAGCAGCGGGTGAGTAGTTCCAGCTCAGCGTCGGCGAAAGACTATGACGGATGCGACTGGCGAAGCCCAGTCCCGGAAAGAATGCAAATAGCGTCGGTGAAGCAGTCGCCGAAAACCTGAAACGTTTGCCCTGACTGACAAACCGGCCGCTGGTATTCCGGTTCCGGATCAGGAAAGGACCAGGTGTGGCATTGGTAATGCCTACCGCGGGCTGCACCTTCCAAGACCCGCGAAAGAGCACCGGGAGGTTGATGCCGGTGTTCCAGTCCAGCGAGCTGGAGAAGTCTCCGGCGTAGGCTCGGCTCACCACGAGGGAATCGGTTGGGTTCGGGGTGGAAGGATCATCCACCTTGAATTCCACCACTTCTCTGCCAGTCGTCCTTACATCATCGAGTTGCAGTGAGTTTTGCCAGTTGAACGCCCCGATCCGAAATGGCGTCTGCAAGTCCAGCGCCGTTGCGCGGCTGCTGCCGAGCTGGGGGACGGTATCCAGCCCTCCTCCGGGAAGGGCTACCTGCAGAGGATTCAATGGCGTCTTGGACGTGGTGTTATTGGTGAAGCTGAGTCCCGGCGACCAGGTGATGTTCGAGCCCAGGGCAATGGAAGCAGGCGAAATGGTAACCGCCGGAAGCAGCTGCTGCACACTGCCGTCGGAGAGACTCTGCCGGCGGTTGCCTCCAATAGTCAGCGTTCCCCAGCCGTATCGCTTCGAAAAGTTTACGGAGCTGGTGATCTGTTGTGTGTTCAGCAGCGGATCAATGGCGTTGCGCTGTATGACCGATGTGTTGCTGGCATAATTGATGTCAAAGTTGAGGCTGGTGGACAGGTCAAAGGTCTGCCGGTGGTCCCAGCGCAGCGTCATGGACGAGGCGCCGCCCTCTTGATGCTGCTCGCTGAAGTCGATCGATCCATCCATGAACCGGTTGATCCAGCTGTACTGCCCACCCAGCCCATACTGCACGTACCGATTGGAGTACCAGTCCAGCCGGGCCGTTACATCGATGTAATCGTTGGGCGCCCAGTAATATCCGATGTTGGTGATCTGTCTGTTGTAGGAGCGATTCGGGCGGACCAGATCGTTGAAGCCGAATTGCGGAATCAGAATGCCCGAGTGTCGGCCCGGGCGCATGTCCTGGAAGATGAACGGAAGCCACAGGATCGGTACGTCCCGCACGTAGAGCACCACCGGCCGGGCAACCAGCACGTTCCGAGAGACCCATTTGACTTCGCGCCCACCGAAGTAGTAATGGGGCGAGGGGAGATCGCAGCTGGTGATCTCGCTGGATGCCGCATAAATCCGGCTGGAGCTGGAATCCTGTGAGACGTTGCCCCGAAGGAACCAGACGGTGGAGCCCTCGGTGAAGTTGGTCAGCGCATCGCTGATGATTCCCCGCCGGGTACAGGTGTTGTAGCGGATCCCTTCTCCCACGAGCACCTGACCACGGTCGAAGAGTTTCGGGTCACCGGAGGCATCGAGCAGGCAGCTCGAACGACGGTACGTGATCGACTCGGCCTCCAGCGACGTGCCGCGTCGTTCCGTCAGTGCCTTGCCGTTCAACAGCACACGCTCCTCCTGGACGAGTACCGTAGCCGAGTCGGCGCGGTAGCGCGTGCTCTGGTAACCGGGCCGCGCGAGCAGCTCCGTTATGACGGAGTCGGGAGGAGCGAAGCTCCGTGTCGGCTCGGTGGGCAGGCCCATCCGGCGGGCGGTAGCCGTATCCAGCGTTTGTCCTGCAC
The DNA here is from genome assembly GCA_036258655.1 of Gemmatimonadales bacterium. Classification (GTDB taxonomy): domain Bacteria; phylum Gemmatimonadota; class Gemmatimonadetes; order Gemmatimonadales; family GWC2-71-9; genus CAVVWJ01. Next base: position 6,600 of record DATADG010000387.1, read on the forward strand.
GCAGCTGGGTGGAGTCGGCCAGCCGTGCGGCGCGCAGGCTGTCCGTCCTGGTTGGGGACGGTCTGCGCTGCTGCTGAGGAACCTGAGCCGCGGCACTCGTGCCGGTCAGGAGAAGCACCAACAGCAGACTCACCGTCCCGCGAGGCAGCGGCTCCCGCGCCGCGCGCTGCCGCCGCCGGTGCAGCAGCACCGAGCCGGCGAAGCCCACCTCGTAGAGCAGCAGGAGCGGGACGGTCATCATCACCATAGAGAGCAGATCCGCGCCCGGGGATAACACCGCGCCGGCGATGAATGCCAGCACAACTGCATAGCGCCGGAACCGGTTAAGCTCCGCCGGGCCGACGACGCCGAGCCACGACAGGATCAGAATGATCAGCGGCAGCTCGAACGAAAGTCCCAGCGCCATGGTCACCTGAAGCACGAACCCGAAATACGCATCGTAGGTGATGAAGGGAGCTATCGCTTCGGTCTGAAAGCTGAACAGCACACGCAGCGCCTGGGGCACCACGAAGAGATAGGCGAGCACCACGCCCGTGAGAAACAGTCCCAGGCCAACGAACAAGGATGGCACCAGCGCCTTCTTCTCTCGCTCATAAAGCGCCGGAGCGAGAAAGGCCCAGGTTTGCCAGAGAATGACCGGGGAGGCCAGCACCAGTCCGACCAGAAACCCCAGCTTCAGGACAATCATCACCGGCTCGGTGGGACTGGTAACCACCAGCTTTCCATCGGTGAGATAGGGAGCAATAGGCTCTTTGAGCAGACTGACGAGCTGGAAGCGCTGGACCAGCCACAGGCCGATGCCACAGCCTACGACTACTGCGGCCAGTGAGCGCAGAATGCGGAGACGCAGTTCCTCGAGGTGGTCGAGGAAGGGCATTTCCCCGGAGGCACCAGTCATCTGCGGGGGACGCCCGGGGCTACCGCCCGAGCGCCTTCAGTCGGTCACGGGCCAGGGCCGCTTCGTCGGATTGAGGATATCGTTGGACCACGCGCTGGTACATTTCCCTGGCTCTCCTGGTTTCCTTTCGCCGCTCGGCGAGCAGGCCCAGGTTGTACAAAGCGGAGGCTGCGCGAGAGGAGGTGGGATACTTCTGCACCACCTGCTCGTAATACGTTGCGGCAGAGTCGGGGTTCTCGGCAGCGAAACTCTGCCCGATGAAATACAGTGCGTCCCCGGCGCGCTCGCTGTTGGGGTACACCCGAAGCATCTCACGAAGTCCCAATCGCGCGGTAGAGGTACTCCCCCGTCGCAACTGTGCCAGTGACGCTTCGTACATCTGGTCGGCGGAGGCGGCTGCGCTTGCGCCCGGGCGGGCGGTGTCGCCCGGAGTGGTCGCGGCGAGTTGTTCCCCTCGGGCCTCCAGCTGGGTCCGCAGCTCGCTCAGCCGCTGCTGGCTCTGCCCGGTCAGCTCCTGCAACTGCACCAGCTGTTGCTGCATGTTGTATAGATCGCTGGCGAGGTCACCGCGAAGTTGCCCGATGGCCCTGCGGCTGGAGGTGAGCGAGTCGAGGATTCGCTGCTGTACCCGGATCACCTCGGTGAGCTGGGCAGCGCGGACCGAATCTCGTCGCGCGGTCTCTGCCTTGAAAATGGCGACATCCTCCTGCACCCGCTGGACGTCTCCCTTGGTCACACAGCCGGCAAGCCCGGCAGCGAGCCCTGCACTCAGCCACACCCTGCGCCGCAACGAACTACTCACTCGGGCGCCGCCAGGTTGTCACCGCCGCCAGTGACCTCGAACTCAGCCCGGCGGTTCTGGGCGTACGCCGTTTCGTCGGTGCCGGGATTCAGCGGCCGCTCCTCGCCAAACGAGACCACCTCGATCCGCGACCCATCGACTCCTTTGTTCTCCAGATACCGCTTGGCGGCAGCCGCGCGGCGGTTGCCCAGGGCGAGGTTGTACTCGTCGGAGCCACGCTCGTCCGCATGGCCGGCGATACGGAGCCGGACTCCGGGGTTCGCAATCAGGATCGCGGCCTTGCGGTCGAGGGTTTCCTGGTCCGCCTGGCGAACAACGGCCTGGTCGTAGTCGAAGTTGATCATGGCAGCGAGATCCGCCGAGACTGCGCGAGCGCGCTCGGCGGATTCTCTCGCCATCCGCTCCCGCTCCAGGCGCTCCCGCTCTGCGCTATCATCCACCGGCTCCGGTGCCGGCGTCGTTGCCGGAGCTGGCGTCGGTTCAGGCGCGGGCTGCTCCGGAGCGGACCCTCCCCCGCAGGCAGCGCCGAACGCGACGGCGGTCAAGAGCATCAGCAGAGATGGTGCACGCATCATCACTCCGAATTCATGGGTTGGGAACGGGAGTGGTGCGCCCGAGTCGACGCGACCACGAGGGAAGCCGGGCGGCGCCGGGAGTACCCAGTTGCCGCACCCGGCCGGTTTCGACATCGACGATCCAGATCTGCCGCCGGCCGCTGCGATCGGAGATGAAGGCCACATGGCGGCCGTCCGGCGCCCAGGTGGGATCCTCGTTTCTGCCGGAGGACGTCAGTTGGCGGACCCGCCGGTTGACGACATCGACAAGAAAAATCTGCGGGCTAAAGGAGACCTCGCGATGGAATACGACGCTGGCCCCGTCCGGGGACCAATCGGGAGCATTTGTGCTCCCGGTGGCGCCGTAGTCAAAAGGTGCCAGCAGCTCCTGGTCGGTTCCGTTCGCTGCCATGACATACAGCTGGGGCGGTCCGGCTCGCGTCGAGATGAAAGCGATGCGTCGCCCATCTGGAGAAAACGTAGGGCTTAAGTTGTCCGCAAAGCGTCCCACGGTCAAGCGTTGTGCGCAACACCGCTCGATGACATTCGCCGTGTAAATGTCGGTTCCCCGCTCATCGGAATGCGCGAACGCAAGGGTGCGGCCGTCCGGAGAGAATGCTGGTGTGATGTTGAGACCGGTCTGCGAGCCCGGCACCACGAAGCTGGAGCCGCTGCCGAGCGTCTGTACGACGATCCCACCCCGGCCCTCTCCTAACTGAGTGAAGGCGAGTCGCTGCCCATCCGGGGACCAGACCGGCGACAGCGCGGTTTGCCCACCCGGCGTCAGCGGGGTGAGGTCGTGTCCGTCGCTGTCCACGCGGTATACCCGACCACCGGCAACGAACAGCAAACGGCTGGCAGCAGCACCAGCTGTTCCGCTGGCCCAGCGCGTCACTTCGTCCGACAACCGGTGAATCTCCATGCGAAAGTCGGAGGCAGTCGGAGAGGGAATCCCGAGGGTCTTCTGACTACGAAGCTTGCCCAGCGCCAGATCATGGAGCCGGGCGGTGACGCCGCCTGCTGTGGGCACCAGCTCAACCGCCAGTTGAGCGCCGAGTGTCTTGTAGAGCTCATAATTGACACCGGTCGCACCGGAGCCGGACCCTGGCGACGTCGCAGTGCTGCCCTGCGCCAGGTCCCCGACAGCTATCATCTCGAATCGATCGGTATAATCCAGATCCCGGCGTACTATGGCGCGGACCGAGTCGATGCCGATACCCGGCACGACCACGAGGCCCGGTCGCATGCCGGGGGTGTAGTCGACGCCTATGCGGACGCCCTGGTCCACTCGGGTCGTGTCCTGCGCCCTGATGGATGTCGCGATCAGGGTTGCAGCCAGTGTGAGCAAAAAAGTTCGAGTCATTGGGTCGGTTTGAAGTAGAAGCTGACCGGCAGCACGTCCGCGTCCCAGCCCTCGGGCAGCGGTCCGAACGCACGGGTATTCCCTGCCGATTCGATGGCTCCCTGCGCGTTGAGGTCAAAAGCAAAGCTACCGGAGCGTGTAACGAACCGGATGTCGCGTACCGAGCCATCCCTCAGAATCAGAAAGCTGATCTCCGCGAAGTTCCGCTGCTGCGCGGAGCCCCGCTCCCAGCGCTGATACACCTGAGTCACGATGTTCCGCAGGTACTCTGGATAGGGGAACGCAAGGCCAGGTGTCTTGATGGTTGCAACGTCGGTCCCGGTGCTCGGGGTCTCGCCCGGTGCCGGCGTCGCCGGTGCCGCAGTCTTTGGGGGTGGCTCTTTTTCCGGCTCGGCAGGCTTTGGAGGCGGTTTGGGCTTGGGCGGTGCAGGCACCTTCGTCGGTTTCGGGGGTGAGGGCTTCACCGGCGCTGGTTTTTCGACTGGAGGTGGTGTTGGCAACGCTTCACGAGCGAGCCGCTTCTGAGTCGGAGCGGGCGCGGCCACCAGGTCAACGGCATACGAGGGTGGCCGGAACGCGGCCTTGCTCGGCTTGACCGTCGTAAACACCAGGGTAGCCACGACCGCGTGCACCAGAATGGTCCCGACCAGCCCTGCTGCCCGGCCGGGCGGTTCTCGGGCGGGGAGCCGGATCCTCACTACGATTCTTCCTCGGCGGCGACGAGTCCGACATTCTGTACCCCGGCTGTGCGGATCACCGCGAGCACGCGGACCACCTGTCCGTAAGGCACCCGTGCGTCCGCCTGCAGGTACACACCGGTCGGCTTGCGGGTCGCGACCAGCGAGCGGAACGTCACCCGAAAATCAGTGTAGGACACCGGCGTCTGATCGATGAAGATGCGTCCGTCCCGATTCACCGTCACAACCATCCCCTCTCTGGGCGAGAGAGGCCGCGCCTCTGCGCGGGGGAGCTCAACATCAACCCCGCCTTGCATGATTGGTGCCGTGATCATGAAAGTAATCAGCATGACCAGCATCACGTCTACCAGCGCAGTGACATTGACGTCGGCCATGAGCGGGAGCTCGCCCCGCTGGCTGCCCAGCCCACCACCCAGCGAGGCCGCCATCAGACCAGCCCCTCCCGGGCCATCGTCCCGATAAGCTCGTTGGCAAAGCCCTCGAGCTCACCGGCGAAGAGGCGTACCCGGTTCACGTAAATGTTGTAGGCAATCACCGCGGGAATGGCGGTCAGCAGCCCGCCCGCCGTTGCCACTAGCGCCTCCGCAACACCAGGAGCGACCGCCGACAAATTGCCCGAGCCCTTGGACGCAATACCGATGAATGCGCTCATGATCCCGAATACCGTTCCAGTCAGCCCCAGCAGTGGGCTCACCGAGCCTATCGTGGCAAGCCAGGGGATGTAGTGGCCCAGCAGGTCTCGTTCGGCGGCTACCTCTTTTCCCAGGACCATCTTCAGCGCTTCTAGTTGGGTCATGCTTAGAGAGCTGCGGTCCGCGCCCCGCTCGTCCCGAAGAGCCCCGGGACGCAGCTCGGAATAGAAGGTGACGGCCTCGCGGAACAACCGGTTATAGGGCGAGGGCGGCAGCTTCATCACTGCGTGATAGGCATCCTTGAGCCGTGTGGTCCGCTCCATATCGTTGAAGAACCGATCTGCCTGGCGATTGAGCTTGCGGAACTGCCACCACTTCAGGATGATGATGAACCAAGACACCAGGGAGAAGAGCCCAGTGATCACCAGCACGATCTTGGTCTCGGGACTCGAGGAGAGGATCAGCTCGAGCGACGACTGCGGTATGGCTCCCCCAGGCTGCTGAATCACCTCGCCTCCGCCTTGAACCAGTCTACCAGCTCGCGCAACCCGTCCTCGAAGACATGTTCCGGCGTCCAGCCGAAGACCTGTTTGGCCTTGCTCACGTCGAGCGCGCTCCGGAACAGCTCTCCGGCACGCGGTGGCGCAAACTCAAGCTTCGGCGTCTGACCCATGACCTCGCCGACTGAATCGGCAAGCTCCAGCACGCTGCGCTGAATGGATGTTGCGATGTTGAATGCCGGTGCATCCAGCTCGGGTCCACCGGGAACTCTGGATGTGCTCACCATGACATTAGCGCGAGCTACATCCTTCACGAACACATAATCGCGCGTCTGGCGACCATCGCCGAAGACGATCAGGGGCTCACCGGCAAGCAGCCGAGAGACGAAGATGGATACCACCCCCGCTTCGGATTTGGGGTCCTGCCGGGGACCGAAAACATTGGCGTACCGCATCGCGACGGCTTCGAAATCTCGCAGCGCTGCAAGCGCGCGCAGGTAATACTCACCCGAGAGTTTGCTGACGCCATATGGTGAGATCGGCAGCTTGGGGGCGGTTTCCGGCGTCGGGATGACTGCCGGATCACCATAGACAACTCCTCCGCTGCTGGCAAAGATGAACCGCCGGATCTTCCCCTCCCCCGCACCCTCGAGGAGGTTGACCAGACCAACAACATTGATCTCGCTGTCGAACGCGGGGCGGTCCACCGATACCCGCACATCGATTTGCGCGGCATGGTGATTCACGACGTCGAAACGGCCTTTCGCGACGGTCTGGCGCGCCTCGGGCGACCGGATATCGGCACGAACGAACCGGGCCTTCTTGGGAACATTCCTCTCGTGGCCCCGGGAGAGATCATCCAGCACGACCACTTCCCACCCCGCCTTCAGATACGCCTCGGCAATGTGAGATCCGATGAAGCCGGCACCACCCGTCACAAGCACCCTGCCACTCATGCCGTACGTCTCCCCATTAATCTCTCCACCGGTTTGCA
>DATADG010000388.1:0-2036 GCA_036258655.1 Gemmatimonadales bacterium
GGTTCCTATTGTTGCTGCCCTGGCCACGATTGTGGCATTCCCCGGCACCGCAACCGCTCAGGAACAGTACGCCTCCGACGCCGCGCGCCTCGTGACCGCGCTGCAGCTCCAGGCCGGTCAGACAGTGGCGGACATCGGAGCGGGTCGCGGACAGCTCACCATCGAGCTGGCCCGCGAGGTTGCGCCCACCGGGCGAGTCTACGCCACAGAGCTGGACCCGGATCGGCTCCGCGACATCCGCCAGGCGTCTAAGTCGGCGGGATTGAAGAACGTTACCGTGATCGAAGCAGGTGCCACTCACACCAACCTTCCGGAACAATGTTGCGACGCGCTGGTGCTCCGCCGCGTCTATCACCATTTCGGCAATCCGCGCCTGATGAACGCGAGCATGCGGCAGTCGCTCAAGCCAGGAGGGCTCCTGGCCGTCATCGATTTTGCCCCCGACAGCGCCGAGAGTGCGGATCCCCACGGACGCGCGAACGGCAGTCAGCACGGCGTGACGTCCGCGACAGTGGTGCGCGAGCTCAGTCAGGCGGGCTTTGAGCTGGTCGGGGTCGAGAAGGGCTCCAGGTCCGACAGGTTCATGGTCGTGATGCGTCGTCCGCCGGATCGCTGAGCTTACCCTGGCACCCAGCTGGGGCATGCGTGAAAGCACCGGTCGGAACGCTGTTGCTTCGGCGGAACTGACTGGACACCGCGCAACGCTGCAGAAGTACGTTCACGCGGCGGCAGGAATGGAGAAGAGGCTAGTCTCGATGCTTTCCAAGCTGATGGCCGAGAGCGGGCGTGCGAACTGCCAATCGGAAAGACAGCCAGAAGTAGAATGCCGGGTAGAGCAGCGACAGCCATACCATCCATGCGGGCGCGCGCGGGTAGTCCACGAGCAGCCACAGCATCATCGCGAGCCAAACCAGGGCACCGGTGATGAGGGGGATACGCCAGGACCGAGGCGCGAGATTGGGATAAAGGAACCGCACCGGTAGCACAGTCAGTAGGGAAAGCAGGAGAAGCAGGGCCGCATTCACCCAGGGACCGTAGAGGTCGTGGGCAAAGCCGGCATAGAACGCCACCACGTTCCAATAGGACGGAAAGCCGAGAAAGAACCCGCCAGCTTCGTCTTTCGCCGCGGTGTTCGCAAATCCGAAGAGCGAGGCTAGTAGCGCCGGAGCTATCCATAGTGCGGCAGGCTCCGGCAGCCATCCCATTCGCCAGATCAGCAGCAGCGGCACAAAGGTGAAAGTGAGATAGTCGACGATGTCGTCGATGGTACGACCATCTATCGACGGAAGCCAGCGCTTGACCTCTCCCCGCCTCGCGAGCGGTCCGTCGGTTGCGTCCACCAGCACCGCCGCTGCGAGCGCCAGGAACACCAGCCTTGGGTCGGGTTCGGCGGAACAGATCTCCATCGTGGCCGCAAGGGCAAGCAAGACTCCCGAGGCGGTATAAACATGCACCAGGGCGGCACGGATGCGTGGCCCCATCATGCCCCGGGTGTCCTCGTGTCTTTGATCGGCTCCGCGTCCATCTGGGTTTCGATTCGCTCGGCCGCGTCCTCCTCGTCGCCTGCCGCTGCCGGACTCGCCGGCTGCCCGGGAGCATCGGGCTCATAGCTCAGCTCGATCAGCACCGGGTAGTGGTCGGATCCGATGTCGGCGCATCGCCGAAGTTCCACCAGGCGGAAGTGGTTGGAGTGGAAGAGATGATCGAGAGGCCACCGGGCCAATGGATTGCGGGCATTGTAGGTGTTGTAGAACCCGCGGCCCATCCGTGGATCAAGGAGCCCGCTCAGGCGCAGGAACAACTGTGTCGTGGTCGACCAGGCCACGTCGTTGAGGTCGCCCGCAACGATCATCGGCGCCCCATTCTGCTGGGCGACCCAGCGGCCAACGACCACCAGCTCGGCGTCGCGTGGAGTGGAATCCTGATCGCGGAGCGGCTCGGGCGGCCGTGGGTGCAAGCCGCACAGCACAACTCTGTCGCCAGCGAGCTGGAGTCCGGTAAACACCGAGGGTACGTCGTCCTGCACCAGGAACTCC
>DATADG010000389.1:0-6161 GCA_036258655.1 Gemmatimonadales bacterium
CCGACACCATGGTCGAGCGCATGGCTACGGCCCTGGGCCACCCTGAGGTGGACCCACATGGGGACCCCATACCCTCGGCGGATGGCTCCATCCACGAGTTGTCGTGCACTCGGTTGTCCGACATTCCCGTCGGAGAAACCGTGGTCCTCCATCGGGTCCACGAAAGTCAGCCTGAACGGCTGCGTTACATCGCTTCTCTCGGCCTTAAACCGGGCGTCGAAGTTACTGTGATCGACCGACAGCCTTTCGATGACCTTGTCACCATCGCTGTGGGCGGGCGTCGGCACGTGATCGGACGTGAGCTCGGTCATGTGCTTCAGTGCGTCCGCCGCGATGAGCAGTGAGCTTCCCCCGGAAGGAATTACTTGAGGAAATGAGGATATGTCCGAGCCATCGTTGAGCCGAAGAGATCTGTTGAAAGTTGGTGCGCTAGGGACCGCAGGGCTTGCCGCCGGCGGCTCCTTATTGGCCTTGCCCTGTCTGGCCCAGGGGAATGGCCAGGCTGTACACGGCCAAGCCTCGCACCATGACATGATGACAGTCGGTCAACTGAAACCCGGCTCGTTTGACCCAACTGCGTTCCTTACCCACTTCGATACCGGGCAGGTCTCGCGCTTGCCTTCGGGCCAGGTCGTCCGTGAGTACGAGTTCGTGGCCGATGAACGGGAGATCGAGGTGGCGCCGGGCGTCTTCTATCCGGCATGGACCTATAACGGCCAGGTTCCCGGCCCGACGATCCGCTGCACCGAAGGCGACCGCCTGCGGATTCACTTTACAAACAAGGGACGTCATTCCCACAGTATCCACTTCCATGGCGTGCACCCGTCCAACATGGACGGTGCCTTCGAGCCGGTTCACCCAGGCCGGAGCTTTCTGTACGAGTTTGACGCGGAGCCGTTTGGGCTGCACCTGTACCACTGCCATACGGTGCCCATCAAACGGCACATTCATAAGGGATTGTACGGCGCCTTCATCGTTGATCCCAAAGGAGGACGGCCGCCGGCGAAGGAGCTGGTGATGGTAATGAATGCGTTCGACACCAACTTCGACAACGAAAACGAAGTCTATGCCGTCAACACGGTGGCGTTTCACTATCAGAAACACCCTATCCACATTCGTCAGGGGGAGCTGACCCGGGTCTATCTGGTGAACCTGACCGAGTTCGATTTGCTGAACTCGTTCCATCTGCACGGCAATCTTTTCAAGCTCTACCGCACCGGCACCGACTTGGAGCGCTTCGAGTGGACCGATACTGTGGCGCAGTGTCAGGGGGAGCGGGCGGTGCTCGAGTTCAGCTACAAGCATCCGGGTCCGTTCATGTTCCACGCGCATCAGAGTGAGTTTGCTGAGCTGGGCTGGAGTGGGATTTTCCTGGTGCAGGCCCCCCATGTCTAATACCGAAATCGCCCCGCCGCCCAGTCCGGCGCCCGCACTGGAGAGGCCGTCGAGCACCGCAAGCAGCCGGACCGGGGTCCCTCTGTGGCTCAAGGGGGCGGGGCCGCTGGTTTTGCTGGCACTTCTGGTGATGCTCTTCCTGAGGGTCGGGCCGGTAGGAGTATTCCGTCAGAACTTTCCACCGGTAGAAGAGCTCACCATCGAGCAGATTCGCCTCCCACGGCACGGCGTGATGGAAGTGCGGGTAGTAAACGGCGGGCCCGAGCCGGTAACCGTGGCGCAGGTGATGGTGGATGATGCCAACTGGGTCCACAGCCTGAATGGAAGCCGCACGATCGGGCGGTTGGAGAGCCGCATCATCACCATTCCGTATCCCTGGGTGGAAGGGGAGCCGCACAGTGTCGCTCTGGTCACCAGTACCGGTCTGACGTTCACCGGTGACGTAGCAGTGGCCACAGTCTCGCCTCAGGCTGACAGCCGCTATCTGACTACGTTCGCGCTCCTCGGCATCTATGCGGGAGTCATTCCAGTGTTTATCGGACTGCTCTGGTTACCGTTCGTGCGATCCATTCAGCGCAAGTGGATCGATTTCTTCCTCTGCCTCACCATCGGTCTGCTGGTCTTCCTTGGGGTTAGCTCATTGCTGGAGTCGATGGAAACAGCCGCCTTGGTCCCGAGCGCCTTTCAGGGTCCTGCTCTCGTGCTGTTGGGGGCGTTAGGAACTCCGCTCGTGCTGGCTGCGGTTGGCCGGTGGCGGGCAGGGGCGCGGGGCCAGCGTTCACCGCTTTATGTGGCCGGCCTGATCGCTCTCGGCATCGGCTTGCACAACCTGGGAGAGGGCCTGGCGATCGGAAGCTCCTATGCGACCGGCGAGATTGCGCTCGGCACGTTTCTGGTTATCGGGTTCCTGCTGCACAACACCACGGAAGGTTTGGGAATAGTCACTCCGCTGGCTGAAGAGCGGCCGAGTGTTGGCTCGTTGATCCTGCTCGGCGCGCTTGCCGGCGTGCCTACCATTTTTGGCGCCTGGGTCGGAGCATTCACCTACTCGCCGGTATGGACCACGCTCTTCTTGGCCATTGGGGCGGGAGCCATCGCTCAGGTCGTGTATGAGCTCTGGCGGCTCTTCGCACACCGGATGCGAGGAGGTTTGAGCACGCCTCTCACTGCGGGGGGTGTCCTCCTGGGCATGCTGATCATGTACACCACCGGGCTGCTGGTTGCGGTGTGAGGGTGAAGCGTGAACAGTGAACCGTTAACAGTGAACGAGGGTGGTCGGGTGCGGCCAGTTCACTGTTCACTATTCACTGTTCTCGTTTTTCTCCTCACCCCTTCATCTCTCTTTGGCCAAATCCAGGACAACAGTTTTCTGCTGGAGGAGGCCTACAACCAGGAAGCTGGAGTAGTTCAGCACATCAGCGCTTTCCAGCGATCGAGCAATGGTGGTTGGGGCTACTCATTTACCCAGGAATGGCCTCTGGGCGGGATTCTTCATCAGCTGAGTTACACGGTCCCGCTTGAGCATGCCGATGGTCTCGGGACCGGTCTTGGCGATCTGGCCATCAACTATCGCTATCAGCTGGCCGGGAGCCCTGAAGCGCGGACGGTAATGGCCCCTCGTTTAACCATCCTCCTACCCACCGGCAGGGAAGAGCGGGACCGGGGATCCGGGGGCCTCGGGATTCAGGGAAACCTGCCCGTGACGCTGCTGCTCAGCGATCGACTGGTCACCCACTGGAACCTGGGAGCAACGGTCACGCCCTCGGCAAAGAATGCGGTCGCGAACGAGGCGACGACGCTGGACCTGAACCTGGGAGCGAGCGCGATCTGGCTGGTCCGGCCGGCGCTCAACGCGGTAATCGAGGCGCTGTGGCTGAGTGAGGAGTCGGTGGTCGGGATGGGGCAGTCACAACGTGAGGAAACCATCCTGCTGAATCCCGGCTTGCGCGTTGCGTTTGACATCGGCCGGCTTCAGATCGTCCCTGGCTTCGCCTATACAATCGGCCTTTCACCCGGTTCAGCTGAGGACGGAGTCTTCTTCTATCTCAGCTTCGAGCATCCGTTCAAGCGTCAGTAGCCCACCGTCCTCCGCAGCTCCGCCAGCCGCTCGTCGCGCGCCCCCTTCAGCACGTCGCCCTCCCCGTCGTAGGCCCGCTCGATGAGCCGGATAAGCTGCTGGTGCTCGGCGGGCGGAAGCTGAAAGCTGGTGTCTCCCTCCCAGCGAGTCTCCAGGGCCCTGAGAATCGCGCTCAGCTGAGCCGTCTGCCGCTCACCTGCATCGAGATACGCGGTTTGGAACGGCCCTGCAGCCGCCCAGCGCGGGGCGAGTCCGGAAGAGATCAGCGCGTCGACGTCGCGGACGTCCAGCACTCCATCCAGCACCAGACGGATACACTCACGCCACACGGCCACGGCGATCCGGCCGGTTGCGTTCCCGGGAACTTCCTTGCGCAGCACGATTGGTAGGCGGCCCAGCTTGCGAAGCCAGTGCCGCAGCTCCTCGAGAACGGCGGGATCGGTGAGCGGGCCCGGCACAACCTCCACGGCTGGAATATGCTCGACCGGATCCAGGGCATGCGCGACCAAAAGTCGCGTGGGACGCCTGAGACGGGCGCACAGGTCGGTCGGAGAAAGGCCAGGCCCGCTGCAGGTGAGGATCGCTGCCAGCCGAGCGGCCCGCTCCACCTGCTCCAAGAGGCGCTGGCGGTGGAGGAGATCCCCTGCCGTGGCATCGATAATCCAGTCGGCATTGGTGACCGCGTCCAGCAGGCTTCTTCCCAGCCGGGGCTCGGCCGGCCCTGGTTCCTCTCGTTCAATCCGGATCGCTGGAATGCCCGAGCCAAGCGAGTTCCGCTTCCGGGTGGCAATCTCCTCCTCTCCGGAATGGAGCTGTGCAGCATCCGGATCGTAGATCGTGACCGGCCATCCTGCCCCGGAAACCAGGGTGGCCCACCCCCGTCCCGACTCAGTCATCCCCAGTACGGCAACCCTCGGCTGACTCTGCCCCACCATAGAGAGCACCTCGCTCATTGGACCTCGGAGACGTCGTGCCGTCACTACTTTACGTTCTGGTCCCGGTCACCCTTCGAGCAATGCCGCCAGGAATCATGACACTCGCCCGAGAAGTGAGCCTCACGCTGCCTCTGATTATGGCTACCGGCCTCCACTCACTGGCCGCACAGACGGCAGGCGTTGCAATCGAGCGCCGGCTGGCCCAGGAGCTGGAGCTTTCGATCGGTGACACGGTGCGACTGAGCCCGAGAGCCGACTCGCTGGGCTCCTTGATGATCATCACGGCTATCTATGAGCCGCGTCCCGATCCCGCGGAAATCGCCAAAGGCGAGCGCCATATCCGGATGCACCTCCCCACCCTGGCCGCCCTGCTGGGGTCGCCGGATCGGGTCGATCGTCTAAGTATCGGACTAAGACCAGGGATTTCTGCAGATTCCGCAGTCGCCACTGTCAATGAAAACGCTTATGGGTATAGGGCCTACGAATCCGAGCTCATTGCTTCGGAATCCTCCCAGACCTTTCGGGTGGTGAGCCGTTTCCACCGGGCCATCGCCGTCATCACCATCGTTGCAAGCGCGGTCTTTCTGCTCTGCATAATGCTGCTCAAGGTCGAAGAGCGGCGGATGGATGCTGCGGTAATGCGGTTTGTCGGTGTGCGCCGGCGAACCATCTTCGGAGCGCTGCTGCTGGAGGCGGTGCTCGTCGCTGTCACTGGTGCGCTGGTCGGCACCGGACTGGCCTACCTGGCCGGCACCGCTACCAATGCGTACTACCGCGAGTTGTTCGATACGGAGCTCACCTTTTCTCTCATCACACCTGGTATTGTGCTGTTCAGCGCTGTGCTATCCGTCCTTCTCGGTGCGGCCGCGGGTGCAGCGGCCGCCTGGAGGCTGGTCAACACCCGCCCGCTGGTGCTATGGGGTCGCGGATGACTCCCCTTGGCTGGAGTCTCAAGAGCTTGCTGCGACACCGGCTCCGTACCGCGCTTTCGGTCGTAGGCATTGCCATTTCAGCCGCTTTGCTGCTGGACATGGTGATGCTCAGCGGTGGAATCGAACAGTCGTTTGCCGAGCTGGTCCTGGCGAGAGGCTATCAAATTCGCCTCACGCCCAAGGGAACGCTGCCCTTCGATACCGAGGCCACCCTTCCGCTGGCGGGTGACGTGGTTCGCGCCATTCGTCGTGACCCATCCGTGGAAGCTGCGGGAGCCGTGCTCGGCACCTCAGTCTACGGCAGCGTCGATGATTCGTTGATCACGCTGTTCGGCTACGGTATTCAACCAGAGGCGCAGGCGCTCTATACCATGGAGGCCGGGCGTGACCTCCATCCGAGCGATACGTCTGGGGTCCTGCTCAGTGCGCCGGCCGCCAGACTGCTTCGGGCTGAAGTAGGCGACACCATTGTCCTGGTTGGGCGTCTCGATCCTCAGGTGATCACCGCGGCAGAGCGCAAAGATCTGATAGTGCGTGGACTGGTTCACTGGATTTATGACTATCGAGACCAGCCGTCTGTCGGGGCGACGCTGGTCTCGATAGTCATAGCTCCAGTGAACCAGTCCACGCACTACCAGATCTTTGCGCTCTGCCGCGGTGATCACCTGGGGATCGAGACGGCCAACCAGGACAATGGTGTCGCCCACTTCAGCCCGAAGCAGTCTGGCGGCCGGCGCACTGAGCAGGACCCCAGACGTATCGCTCGGATGGAGGTCACGCCCGGCCTCCATGGTATAGAGCGCCTGCGCCTCTGGTTGAATA
>DATADG010000390.1:0-10993 GCA_036258655.1 Gemmatimonadales bacterium
CGCCGGTCTCGCGCTGTAACCGTTCGATCCAGTCAATCAGCGTGTTCTGGGTTGCTTGAAACAATGTACTGATCTGCTCTTCGGTGAGCCGTCCGGTGAGTGCCAGCGGTGACAGTCGGGCCCGGTGAAGAATCTCGTCGGAGTAGGCGTTACCGACTCCGCTGAACAGACGAGGATCGGTGAGCGCGCGTTTCAGCGTGTGATTCTCCGAGGTTAACCGGCGGGTAAATTCGGTGAGATCCGAATCTAGGACTTCCAGGCCACCCCGCTCGAACTGACGCAGTCCTTTCTCACCCGCCACGAGATGTATGGAGGCCCGGCGTTTGGTGCCGGCCTCAGTGAGCTGCAACGTGCCACTGGGGAACTTGAAGCTCGCGAGGAGCAGCTTTCCTGCGCCTTTGGGTTCCTGCATCCATCGGAACCGGCCCGCGATCATCAAGTGGACTGCAATGAACAGCTCGTCTTCCAGCACGAAAACGATACGTTTCCCCATGCGCCTCAGACCGAGCACCCGCTTACCCACAACTGAGCGGAGCGGGGGCTCCACTGAGCGGAGCACGAAGGGGCTTCGGATGATGATCTGGTCGAGGACCTGATTCACAACTCGGGGACGCAGCCGGTCAATGTAAAGCAGAATGTCCGGAAGCTCGGGCATGATCCACGCTCTAGGTCAGAGCCGTCACCCGTCTACCAGATGGTGCCCACCGGAGGGCCGCACCTTGGCTCGAGACCCGATCTCGATCAGCTCGGCCCACTTCTCCGGATCGAGACTGGCTCCGCCGACCAGCACGCCGTCGAGCTGGGGACGGCTCAGCAGTGAAGCCACGTTCCCGCTGTTTACGCTTCCACCATAAAGGATCGGGACTCGGATCGGGACGCCCGCCCGGCTCAACTCCATTCGAATCAGCTCGTGAATCTGGGCGGCATCGTCGGGTGTCGCGTTTTTCCCCGTGCCGATCGCCCACACTGGTTCGTACGCGAAAACCACCCCCTGCCACTCATCGGGGTCGAGCGCCTGGATCACTGGAGCGAGTTGCCGAGTAATCACGGCCTCGGTTCGGCCACCTTCGCGCTCCGCCAGTGTCTCACCGACACATACCAGGGCCGTCAATCCTGCTTTCAATGCAGCCTTGGTCTTGCGCGCCACCTGCTCATCGGTTTCGCCGAACAGGTGGCGCCGCTCGGAATGCCCGACCAGAGTCAAACGCGCGCCCACCTCTTTGACCATTGGAATGGAGATGCCGCCAGTGAATGCGCCTTTCGGCTCCCAGTGAACGTTCTGCGCCCCGATAGTGATGTCAGGCCGATGCTGCATCTTCTCGGATAGTGCAGCAATTGATACCGCACTGGGGAGAAACCAGAGCCGGCGCCCTTCCACCGGCTGAGTCATGGGTAAGAACTTCTCAGCAAACGCCCTGGCCTCGGCCGGCCCGTAGTGCATTTTCCAGTTCGCGGCGAATATCAGCGGTCGGGTCATAGAGGCGGCCAGGATGTAGTTGTGCGGGATGGGTGAACCGGCAAGTAGCGTTGGGCGGGTTTTATGCGTCGTCGAGGGCTGCGACGCCGGGAAGCTCCTTACCCTCCAGGAACTCGAGCGAGGCGCCGCCACCTGTGGAGACGTGCGTGATGCGATCGGAGAGGCCTGCCTGCGCGACTGCGGCCGCGGAGTCGCCCCCACCGATGACCGTCACCGCGCCGTTGTCGGTCGCTTTTGCCATCGAGCTGGCGATGGCAAGAGTCCCACTGTCGAAGGGCGGCGTTTCGAACACGCCCATCGGTCCATTCCAGACCACCGTGCCGGCGCGTTCGATACTGGATGCGAAACGTTCGACAGTTTCCGGATCGACGTCGTACACGGCCCAGTCTGCTGGAATCTGATCTCGCTTGACGTTTCGGGTCTCAGTGCGGGGTGCGAGTTCCCGGGCAATCACCGCACCAACCGGAAGAACCAGCTTTGCTCCTGCCTTCTCCATCAGCTCTCGGGCGAGGCCGACCTTATCCGGCTCGACCAGGGACTTACCCGTCTCCAGTCCTAGCGCCTTGAAAAAGGTGCACGCCATGGCGCCGCCGAGCAGAATCTCGTCGACTTTGGGCAGAAGCGCCTCTATCAAATCGATCTTTCCGCTGATTTTGGCTCCACCGAGTACCGCCACGAAGGGCCGCTTCGGGCTGCGGAGCGCGTCCCCCAGGTAGCGTAGCTCCCGCTCCATGAGAAAGCCCGAGACCGCAGGCTTCAGGATCCGTGCAATCGCCTCAGTGCTGGCGTGAGCCCGGTGCGCGGAGCCGAACGCGTCGTTCACGTAGAGGTCGCCCAGAGCGGCAAACTGCCGGGCTAAGGCCTCATCGTTCTTTTCCTCGCCTGGAAAGAAACGGGTGTTCTCCGCGATCGCGACGCCGCCCCGAGGCAACCGCTTCGTGGCGGTGACTGCGTCGGGCGAACTGGGATCAGGAACGAACGTCACCGGCACTCCGAGCTGCTTCTCCAGCTCTCGGACAACCGGCTGAAGCGAGTACTTGGGGTCTGGGCCATTCTTTGGCCGGCCAAGATGCGAGAGCAGTACCAGCCGGGCACCTCGCTCCCGCAAATACTTGATGGTTGGAAGCGCTGCCTGAATCCTGGTGCTGTCGGTAACCCTGCCGTCCTTGAGCGGGACGTTGAAATCCACCCGCACCACCACCCGGCGGCCTTCGAGAGAGCCTTTGTCCAGCGCCTCGAGCGTACGCTTCACCGCGTCTGACCGATATAGCGCAAGAGATCGACACAGCGCGCCGAGTAGCCCATCTCGTTGTCATACCAGGAAGTGACGTTCACCAGTGTGCCGTTGACCACGTTAGTCGAAAGCGCATCGACGGTGCTGGATTGAAGAGACCCCACATAATCGACGGAGACCAGCGGCTCCTCGCTGACCGCCAGCACATCCTTGAGTGGGCCGGCTTTCGCCGCATCTCGGAAGGCGGCGTTCACCTCATCCGCCGAGGTGGACTTCTGCACGACGCAGGTGAGAGCCACGACCGACACATCGGGCGTCGGCACGCGGAGAGACACGCCGTCGATCTTTCCTTTGACCTCGGGTAACACCAGCGACGTGGCTTTGGCAGCGCCGGTAGTAGTCGGAATGATGGATATTGCGGCAGCGCGGGCCCGTCGCAGGTCCTTGTGAGGCAGATCCAGGATTTGCTGATCGTTGGTATAGGAGTGAATGGTAGTCATGAACCCATTTACGAAGCCAAAGCGGTCCAGAATGACTTTCACTACGGGCACGAGGCAGTTCGTGGTGCAGCTGGCATTCGAGATGATGTGGTGTTTCCCGGCGTCGTACGACTGGTGATTGACCCCATAGACAATGGTGATGTCTTCCTTTTTCGCTGGAGCCGAGATGATCACCTTCCGGGCACCGCCGTTGAGATGGAGCGCGGCCTGGTCCCTGTCGGTGAAACGGCCGGTCGATTCCAGCACGATATCCACGCCGAGCTCCTTCCAGGGAAGCTTGGAAGGGTCTTTCTCCGAGAGCACCCGGATAGAATCACCGTCTACACATAGCGCCTCGGACTCTGGTGTCACATCTCCCGGATAGCGGCCGTGAACGGAATCGAACTTGAGCAGGTGAGCGAGGGTGCGCGTGTCCGTCAGGTCGTTGACCGCCACGAAGTCCAGCTCGCGCACGTTCATCGCCTTGGCGGCTCGTAGCACGTTTCGTCCTATCCGGCCGAAGCCGTTGATTCCTACTTTGATCGCCATCTGGTGTCCTCGTCTTATAGAGTCTCAGGTCTGGAGTCGAGGGGTTTGTCGATCTCGAGGATCTGCATGAAACGGCGTGTACGACCTAGACCCTCGACGTTCGACCCTCAGCCAACTGGGCTAAATCTGTAACTGCACGCGCGAACGTCACCGCTTCCACGCGCGATGCACCAGCCTCCATCAAAGCCGCGCCTGCCGCGGCCAGGGTGGCACCGGTGGTAAAGACGTCATCTACCAGCACGACATGGAGGCCTGCTACCGGACGAGCCTCAAACGCACCGGCGACATTCGCGTGACGCGCTTCCGGCGTGAGTGTCGTCTGCGTGGCTGTCTCGCGCACTCTCCGGAGCACGTCAGCGCGCACCGGCAGTCCCTGCTCCACACCCAATGCGTCTGCAATCGCGGCGCTTTGGTTATAGCCACGGCTGCGCAGTCGGCGCGCCCCCAGCGGAATCGGTATCAAGGATACTCCTGCAGTCAATGGCTCGAGCCCGTGCATCGCTGTTGCCATTGCCTGGGCCGCTCGGCTCCAGCCGTCGTATTTGAGCCGGTGCACCGCCTCGCGGGCGGTGCCCTCGAGCCATACTGCGCTCCGCACCCGGATGAGCCCGTCGGGCCAGCCCTGACAGAGTTGGCACTCGAGGTCCTTCGTGCTTGGCTGGCCGCAACGATCGCAGACGGGATAAGGCACTGAACGCCAACGGAACCGGCAGAGGCTGCAGATGAGCGCATCGCCTTCGCATTCCGGAACCGCCGCATCGCAGAGAAGGCAGGCGGGAGAAAGTAGCCACCGCTCTACCGCTGCCAGCCTTGCGGCCGCGGAGATAGTCGCGCTAGCGAAGGGCCGCATCCACTGCCGCCCGCATGACTTCCACGGGCGCCCGCTTGCCCGGAAACCAGCGCTCAAATGCTGCGGCGCCCTGGGCGACCAGCATCGAACGCCCGTCTGCGCTCCGCCGCACCCGGGATTTCATCGCCTTTACCCAGGTTGTCTCTCCACGCGCATACACCATGTCGAATGCGATGTGGGCTCGGGGAAATCCGTCCGGCTCGAGCGGGAGAGGATCACCGGGCTGCAGACCAAGCGGTGTGGCGTTGATGAGGACGCCGCACTCAGAGGGCTGCGCCAGTGGTACGCCGCGGGATGTCACCCAGGACTCGAACTGCTGCTGCCGCTGGGTCGAACGGGAGCGGACGGCCACTGCGACACCCTGCTGCGCCGCGGCGACCACGGCAGCTCTGGCGGCCCCGCCGGTTCCCGCGATGAGCCAGGGAACTTGGGTGACCTCCAACTGCCGCAGGGCTTCAATGAGGCCGGGCACGTCGGTGTTGTCCCCGATGATCCTGCCGTCCTCACTCCAGAACGTGTTGGCTGCCTCCACGGTCTGGGCCAGTTCACTACAGCAATCGACGCTGCGGGCCGCAAGCTCCTTATGGGGCACGGTGACGTTGCCGCCGCCGCTCGCGCGAGCCACTGTTCGCATGACGGCAGAAAGATCATCGGCGTCGCACTTGAGAGGAACGTAGACCGCGGAAAGTCCGAGGGCTCGGAACGCGGCGTTTTGCATGACAGGTGAGAGCGAGTGCGAGACCGGATCACCGAGGATGACGAAGACGCGGGAACTGCCGCTGATCACCGCACTCGGCCGGCCACCCGGCTCACGACCCCTCCGATCAAATCCTGCAGCTCATCGTACGTTTGACGATAGCTGGCCAGATCGGAGCCGAATGGATCGGTGACCTCACCGCGACCTTCCTCGCGACCGGCATATTCCCCCAGCACGTGCACCTTGTCCTCACCCCCCAACTCCGCCACCCGGGCACGGTGGTGCGCCGACATGGTGAGAATCAGATCGGCAGACCTGACCAGCTCGCGGGTTAGGAGTTGGGCGCGGTGGTTGCTGAGGTCGAGCCCGTGCTCCAGACCCACGAGATAGGCACCCTCGGAGACCGGAGCGCCATCCCACGCGCCTGTGCCGGCCGAGGAGACAGTCACCTGGTCAGCGCCGCGGTTGGCGAGCGCCTCCTTCAACAATGCCTCTGCCAGCGGACTACGACAGGTGTTGCCGGTGCAGACGAAGAGAACGTGCATGGTCAGAAGATAAGCGGGGCAGCGGGACTGCGGGGGGCAGCAATCGCACCACGGAGTTGGCCTGCGTGGCACGTCGACTGTCCCGCTGTCCTGCTGCCCCGCCCTCCGCCTGTCATGGTGCCAATCGCCCCACCGCTCGTCTGAGCTCTGCTCTCGGAATTGCCCCCTCCCGAACCAGCCGCGGCATTACGTCGGTACAATCCACCAGAGTCGAGGGGGGAACATTGCCCAGGACGCCACCATCGAGAACCAGCAGCTCACCACTTCGCATTTCCGGACCGAACATCTCGACCAGGCGGTCGGCGCCGGGCGCAGGTGGGCCGCCCGGACGGTTCGCCGAGGTGGATGTGAGCGGCTCTCCCAGGCTCGCGACCAGCTGCGCAATGCCGGCATGCGACGTATGTCGTACGGCGATTCCCCCTTCCCGTCCTCGCAGCGCCTCAGGAAGTCGACCTTCGCCACCTCTCAGCACCAGCGTCAAGGGACCGGGCCAGAACGCATCCGAGAGCGCGCTGGCCGAAGCAGAGAACACCAAACCCCACTCTTCTGCCATGCGGCGGCCGGAGATAAGGAGTAGAAACGGCTTTCCTTCCGGTCGCCCCTTCAGTCGAGCCAGCGCTGCAAGAGCGGGCACGGTGGGCGCCGAGCCAAGGCCGTACACCGTCTCGGTCGGGTACGCCAGCAGCTTGCCCGCGCGCAGATGACGGCCGACCTGGGGAATGGCGCGCGCTATTTCTTCATCAGTTCGGAAGCCGAGGATCATGGAGCCTTCCTGGCGAGCAGCTCGGCGAGTGCCAGGTCGTCTGGCGTGGTGATCTTCATGTTCCGGATCGAATCAGGGACCAGGCGAACCGGCACACCGATGCGCTCGACCATGGCAGCGTCATCTGTGGCATTTGCGTCGCGAGGAGCGGTCTCGTGCGCCCGTTCCAGCACCCCCCGGGGAAATCCCTGCGGGGTCTGGGCGCGCCAGAGCCGCTCCCGGGCGACAGTGCGCTCGACACGGTCGGGGTGAGCGGCGGCCGCCTCTTTGAGCGTATCGTTGACTGGCACTGCCGCGATAGCGCCTTCGCCTCGCCGCGCGAGCCGAATTACCGCGTCGATTACCCCGCGCTGAACAAAGGGACGGGCGCCGTCATGCACCAGAACGATCTCGCATTCAGGTCCCAGAGCAGCCAGACCGGCACGCACGGAATCACAGCGGTGCTCACCACCAGGAACAATTGATAAGTCGGAGCCGTGGGAGAAGTCGGAGATGTCGGAGAGGAACCGCGGAGGCTGGGCTGCGTCTTCCGGCGGGAGCACCAAAACAACCTGGGCGACCTCGGGATGAGAGGCGAATGGTCGTAGAGCTCGGAGAACCATGGGAATGCCGCCGATTAGCTGATACTGCTTCGGAGTGGGTGCCCCGAATCTCAGCCCTTGGCCTGCTGCAACGACAATGGCGCCGACGTCACGCGGCAAGTGCCCGCACCAACTGATCTACGTGATCCAGACCCACCAGTGATGCCCCCGGCACCTGGACCGAACTGCGCGAGGACCCATACACTCGAGGAAATCCAAGCCGTACCGCTTCGGCGATCCGCCGGTCGGCTGCCCCGCTCGGCCTGATCTCACCTGCGAGCCCGATTTCCCCGAGAAAGACGACATCGGCGGGCGCCGGCCGGTTCAGCACGCTGGAGAGCAGCGCCGCGGCCACCGCGAGGTCGGCGCCCGGCTCACTCACTCTCACACCGGCCGTTGCCTGAACGAACACGTCGAGGTTGGCAAAGGACGTATCCGCGCGCCGTTCCAGCACAGCGAGCAGCACCGCGAGTCTGCGCGGGTCGAGTCCAGTCGCGACACGCTGAGGAGTGTTGTAGCTGGATTTTGCAGCCAGCGCCTGCACCTCCACCAGAACCGGCCGAGTTCCTTCCATGAGCGCCGTCACCGCGCTCCCGCTGATTCCGCCGGTCCGTGCAGCCAGGAACACGGCCGATGGATTGGGAACCGCGATCAGACCATGCTCGGTCATGGAAAAGACGCCCAGCTCATCCACCGACCCGAAACTATTTTTCGTCGTGCGGAGGAGACGAAAATCGAGGTTGGACTCACCCTCGAAGTAGAGCACCGTATCCACAATGTGCTCCAACGTCTTGGGACCGGCGATCCCACCACCTTTGGTCACGTGCCCTACCACGACAACAGACGTGCCACTGTCCTTGGCAAACCGCATGAGCTGTCCCGAGCACTCCCGAACCTGGCCCACATTCCCGGGCGCGCTCTCCAGCAGGTCGGTGTACACGGTCTGAATGGAGTCGATCACAACCAGGTCGGCGCGGAGGCTGGTTGCAGCATCGATGATCGACTCCAGCCGGGTTTCTCCCAGGACATGCACCGGCCCGGCATCTTCGACCAGACGGTCTGCACGAAGGCGGATCTGGTCGGGCGACTCTTCTCCACTGGCGTAGAGCACCGTACGTCCTTCGCCTTCCAATCGAGCCGCGGCCTGCAGCAACAGCGTCGATTTCCCAATACCTGGCTCGCCGCCGATCAAGGTCATCGACCCAGGCACGATCCCGCCACCAAGCACGAAATCGAACTCGGGTATTCCCGTCCGCCAACGGGTGAGTGATTCGGCGGCGACCTCGCGCAGGCGAACGGGCGGACCCGCGGACTGACGAACCGGTCCTGTCTTTCTGCCCCGCTGCCCCCCTGCCCTGCCGGCTCGCGTCGTCACCGGCTCTTCCGCGATCGCATTCCACGCGCCACACGCCTCGCAACGACCTACCCACTTCGGATGCTCGTGGCCGCATTCGGTGCATCGGTAAACGGATCGGGCCTTAGGCATAGTGGCCCGCTGCCCCTCCGCCCGTCATGACTCGGGCGCCTCCCGCTCAGTCCGATTATCGAACCGGGTAAACTGTTTGTGGAAGTAGAGATTTACGGTGCCTGTGGGACCGTTGCGGTGCTTGCCGACGATGACCTCGGCCAGACCCTCGAGGCTGTTCCCCTCACTGTCTTCTTTTTGGTACATCTCCGGCCGATGGATGAAGAGAACGACATCGGCATCCTGTTCGATTGCTCCGGAATCTCGCAAGTCGGACAGGATGGGACGGCGCTCGCCCCCGCGCTGCTCGGAGGCGCGGGACAGCTGTGACAAGGCAATGACCGGAATATTGAGCTCCCGAGCCAGCCCCTTCAGCGAACGCGAAATATCAGAGATCTCCTGGACCCGGTTTTCGGCGTACTCCGGACTCTTCATCAGCTGGAGATAATCAACTACGACGAGCCGAACATCGTTTTCGACCTTCAAGCGACGCGCCTTTGAGCGCATCTCCAGGAGTGTGAGCGAGGGCGAATCGTCGATCCAGACCGGGCAGCTCTGAAGAATGCCCGCTGCGCGAGCCAGCCGGGTAAAATCGGGATCGCGCAGCGTGCCCCGCCGCACCGCCTGGCTGTCTACCCGTGCTTCAGCGCAGAGCATGCGCTGCACCAAGGCTTCCTTCGACATCTCCAGCGAAAAAACCGCCACTCCGAAACCGTCCACAGCCGCCTGAGTGGCCACGTTGAGACAGAACGCGGTCTTCCCCATCGACGGTCGGGCAGCCACGATGATCAGCTCGCTGTCCTGAAAGCCCGACGTCATCTCATCCAAATCTGTGAAACCGCTCGGCACCCCGGTAACCGCTTTGCCGCTACGCTGGAGCGTTTCGATGCGCTCCATAGTGGGCCAGAGCATCTCTTTGATCCGGGTGAATCCCTCATCCCCGCGCTGCTGGGAGATCTGGAAGATCTTGGCTTCGGCGCTGTCGAGCAGGTCGTGGGCGGTGGAGTGGCCGTCGTACGCCTCGGTGATGATCGAAGTAGAGGTCTCGATCAGCCGCCGGATAATCGCCTTGTCCCGGACGATCTTGGAGTGAAACTCGATGTTGGCCGCGGTGGGAACTGCATCCACCAGCTCCGCGAGGTATTCCAGCCCTCCGGCCATGTCCAGCTCGCCCCGGCGGAGGAGCTCGTCGCGGAGAGTGATGTGGTCGATGACGGTGCGCTGCTCGGTGAGCGCCAGCATGGCGCGAAACAACCTGCGGTGCGCCTCGCGGTAGAACATCCAGTCTTCGACCAGCTCGGCGGCGCGAAGCGCGGCATCCTGGTCCAGCAGCATGGCGCCGAGGACGGCCTGTTCCGCCTCCTGGCTCCATGGCGCTGAACGGCCCGAGTAGGTCTCAGCGGTCGAGTAGTTGTCGTGCGATACGGACGTCATCCCAGGTCGGCTTCTTCCAGTGTGGGTTGCGGAGCAGCGCCGCGGGATGATACGTCACGATAAGCGGAATACCGTTGTACGTGTGCACCTTGCCGCGTAACTCTCCCAAACTTTTTCTCACCCCCAGTATGGCCTCGCCCGCTGTGCCGCCGAGGGCCAAAATCACTTTGGGTTTGACGATCTCGATCTGGCGGTGAAGATATGGAATACAGGCCGCGATCTCATCGGGCAAGGGCTTTCGATTCTGTGGGGGGCGACACTTGACAATGTTGGTGATGTACACCGATTCACGGGGAATCTCAATAGCCTCGAGAATCCCGTTCAGGAGATTTCCGGCCTGACCCACGAACGGCCTTCCCTGCGCGTCCTCAGTAGCACCTGGTCCTTCACCGACCAGAAAGAGCTTTGCGGCCGCACTCCCCTCGCCCGGCACGGCATTGGTGCGGTTGGGACAGAGGGCGCAGCAGTGCCGCGTCCGTATCCGTTCCGCGACTTCCTCCAGCGTCGTGAGCGCAACGAGATCGTCGCCCAGCAGACTGTGCTCGGGTGACTCCACCGCGAGTCCCGGACCGGGAATCGGTGGCGCACCTTTTCGCCAGGACGGGCGGACGGTGGGGGAGGCGGAGGGGCGGAGAGGCGGAGCAGCCACTGCGGCGGGTGAGGACTCGGCGAGTTCGCGAAGCTGGGACTCTAGAATCCTCCGACCCTCCGACTCTCCGGCACTCCGACTGATCGCCCGACCGCCTGACCGACTGACCGACTGACCGACTGACTCAGCACCACCTCCGAACCCCCCAGCTCCGCCTGCTGTTTTAGATACCTGCGCCACTCATCGGCCAAGGGTCTGCTCCACTCTGTCGAGGATGGCCTCGGCGACTTGCCGCTTGGACTGGAGTGGAAGGATCTGCCGGCTGCCGTC
>DATADG010000391.1:0-4255 GCA_036258655.1 Gemmatimonadales bacterium
CGTTCCCGGACCACATCGGGGACATCTAGTGCAGTTCCGGGAAGAAGGCCGGGAAAGAAGTAGTCGAAAACCACCCGGAAGTCGCCCATGTAGTCCAGCTGCGCCCGAAAATCTCCGATAGGCCCGCATCCCGCCAGAGCACCATCGAACCGGTTGGGATAACGCTCTGCTGCCAGCGTGGCAATCAGCCCGCCTTCCGAGAACCCTACGATCACCGTGCGAATCGGATCCGGCCGATACCGGGACTCGATCGTATCCACCAGCTGGTTCAGGTCGTCTACCGCTTCCGGTGCGATCAGCCCATTCGCCCGATAGCTGGTGGTTGCGTAAGCATAGCCAAGGCGGGTGATCAGGTCCGCAATCGATTGGTTGCCGACCCTCTGCTGCGGCAAAGCCAGCTCTTGCTGCGGTGCGACGTAACCATGCGCATAGAGCACCAGGTCGCCATTCCACGTCTCAGGAAAGCAGACTCGGTACAACGCTCCGTCCTGAAGCACGCCATCGGAACAGCCCGGTGTGGGTGCCTGGCCGTGATCGATTGGGGGCTCCGGCTCTCCCGGTCCGGCCACATCGTTGTCCGAGTCGCCGCAGGACATCACGGCGCTGGTGATACAAGTGAGAACGGCGCCCCACCCGAGGCGCCGGAGTGTGTCCGGATGCCAAGTCACTTTGCACTCCCCTTCCATCGACGGGCGATCTCTATCTCGATCCCGAGCTGGTCCAGGATTCGCTGAACCACAAAATCTATCAGCTCTCCGACCTGTGCCGGGCGGTGATAGAAACCGGGCGCTGCGGGCAGGATGACGGCACCCGCCTCGGCTGCGGCGAGCAGGTTCCTGAGGTGAACGACCGAGAGCGGCGTTTCTCGCGGAACCAGAATCAGCTTGCGATGCTCCTTTAGAGTGACGTCGGCCGCTCTCTCCACCAGCGACCGGCTGGTGCCTCCCGCAATAGCCGCCACTGTGCCCATGGAGC
Source organism: Gemmatimonadales bacterium (assembly GCA_036258655.1). Taxonomy (GTDB): domain Bacteria; phylum Gemmatimonadota; class Gemmatimonadetes; order Gemmatimonadales; family GWC2-71-9; genus CAVVWJ01. Next base: position 976 of record DATADG010000391.1, read on the forward strand.
ACGGACATACGACCATCCCGATAGTCCGCCGGGACCCGGAGGCCGGAGGCGCACCCCGGTCGTCATCAGGGTAGCTCACGACAGAGGACCAGTCCCCTCCGGTTCCCTGCCGGAGCGCGTCCAGCGAGTCGATCGCACATTCCTCGCGGAGGAGGCGCATCCCATGCTCCGAGACGATGAGCCACACCGGGACATGATGTCGTGCGAGGACTTCCAGCAGACGCACGCCGTACGGCGCCCCCGACGCTCCTGTGAGGGCGAGTACGACTGGTAGGTCGCTCATCGGCCGCGGCGGTTGGGTGTAGGAGAGTGGATCGGGTGTTTAAGTGGTACGGGGGAACGCCGGTACGGCTTCGGTCCTCGCCTTGAATCCGGCTGGGTTCCTGTGTCGCGACGACGTAACGCCGTATCGCAATACCGCCATACCGATCTCATGCAACCCTGTCCACCAGCGCAAAGACAAACACGACCACCGACATAACCCCGTTCATGGTAAAAAACGCAGCGTCGAGCCGGGAGAGATCGTCTGGTTGTACCAGAGAGTGCTCGTAGGCCAGGATGCCGGTGGCTACGATGAGGCCGAAGTAGTACCAGAGCCCAAAGCCGGCACCGTATCCAAAGAGGGCCAAGGCCGGAATTGTGATTCCATGAAGCAGTTTGGCCAGCAGAATGGCGCGGCCCACACCCAGAAGGACAACAGCGCTCCGTAGTCCATGGCTGCTATCGAACTGCACATCAGGCAGTGCGTAGAAGATGTCGAACCCCGCCACCCAGGTCGCCACCGCTACTGTAATTGCCAGGAGCACCCAGCTCGGCTCGCTCCACTGACCTGTAATCGCCAGATAGCCGCCCACCGGAGCTATGGCGAGACTCACCCCCAGCCAGAGGTGAGGCCACCAGGTGAATCGCTTGGCAAAGCTGTAGAGCAGGATCCATCCCAGAGCCAGCGGCGCCAGCATCAGGCAGAGGGGGTTGAGCAGACCCGCCGATAGTAGGAACACCGCGCCAGCGATGATTACCGAAACCCAGGCCTGCCGCAGAGAGAGTGTCCCCAGTGGCAGCTCGCGACTCATGGTGCGCGGGTTCCGGGCATCGAACTGTCGATCCACAATCCGGTTGAACCCCATGGCCGCCCAGCGGGCGGCGGAGAAGGCCAGGATAACCAGCAGCACCGTCCGAAGAGCAACCGGCGCGACCTGAGCGGCAGCCAGTACGCCCAGGAGAGCAAACGGCAGCGCGAATACAGTGTGCGGGAGCTTGACGAAGTTCACGTAGCGGACGAGGAGTGACTCGCCGGCATAGGTCTGGGCTTCGCGAGGCGGTAAGGCGGTCAGGCGGTCAGGCGGACGGGTGCTCACTTTGGCCCTCGTCTGTCTCTCTTGCTGCCCGCCGGTCCGGCCGTCCGCCAGTCCGCCAGATCGATTCCCAGACTCTCCCACATCTTATCTACCTGGCGCTTGGTTTCTTCATCCATGCTGATCAGCTCGGGCCATTCACGCTCGAAACCTTCTTCCTTCCACTTGCGCGTGCCATCGATGCCCATCTTGCTGCCGTACGTGAACGCGCGGCTGGAATGGTCGAGCACGTCAATGGGTCCCATGGTGAAGCGAATGTCCCGCTCAGGATCGATGTTGTTGAGCGCTATCCACCAGGCCTCGTCCGGGTCCCGCACATTGACTTCCTTATCCACCACCACCAGCACCTTCGCCAATGACATCAGGCCTTGTCCCCAAAGTGCGTTCATCACTTTGTAGGCCTGGCCGGGATACTGTTTGTCGATGGACACGAAAACCAGATTATGAAAAATGCCGGGCGCCGGCATGTGATAGTCCACGATTTCCGGAACCGTGAGCTTGAGAAGTGGAAGGAAAATTCGTTCTGTGGCATGGCCGAGATAAAAGTCTTCCATGGGAGGGCGGCCCACCAGCGTCGCCGCATAAATCGGATCGCGCCGTGAAGTGACCGTGGTAACGTGCACCTTCGGGTAGTAATCGGCCAGAGAGTAAAATCCGGTGTGATCTCCAAAGGGGCCTTCCAGCACTAGGGGCTCCGCCGGATCGATGTAGCCCTCAAGTACCAGCTCGGCCTGTGCCGGGACCGCCAAGTCGCAGGTGAGGGCGCGGGCGAGCTCCACCGGCTCCCGCCTGAGAAAGCCGGCGAACAAGAACTCGTCGATGTTCGGCGGCAGGGGGGCCGAGCCGGAGTAGATGCTCGCCGGGTCTCCTCCGAGAGCGATGACCACCGGCATGCGTTCTCCCCGAGCCGCCATATCGCGCCAGTGGGCGGCTCCGACCTTGTGTCGCTGCCAGTGCATCGCAAGGGTGTTCCTGCCGAGCACCTGCACGCGGTACATGCCCACATTCCGTATGCCTCGTTGTGGATCGGTGGTAATCACCATGGGCAAGGTGATGTACCGGCCCCCATCCCCCGGCCAGGTCGTAAGGAACGGAATGTCGTCCAGGTTCACGGCCGCGTCCCGATGCACCACTTCCTGGCATGCAGGCCTGCCGCCCCTCGTCCGCGGAGGAAACTTGCCGAGCTCCGCAAGTTTGGGCAGCATCGCGAGCTTCCCGAACAATCCCTCCGGCACCTTGAGATCCAGCATCTCCGACAATCGGGAGCCGATCTGGTCGAGGTCCTCTACTCCGAGAGCAAGCCCCATCCGACGGAGTGACCCGAACAGGTTGATTGCCACCGGCACGCTGCTTCTCCGGCCATCCTCCAGCAGGACATGCTCGAACAACAGCGCCGGTCCTCCGCCGGGACTCTTCATGGTACGATCGGCGATCTCAGCAATCTGAAGACGGGCTCGAACCGGGTGGGTAACCCGAGCCAGCTCGCCTATGCCATCGATGGCCTGGATGAAATCTCGCAGGTTATTGAGGGCCATACTTCTTTGTCCCCACATGCATCGCGCAGACACCACCCATGAAGAGGGAGTAGTACACGTCGGTGAAACCCTGCTGTTCCATGCGTCTCACCAGCTCACGGGGCTGCGGGAACACCCGGGTTGACTCCGGAAGCCAGCTGTATGCCGTACTATGCCCGGAAATCCAGCGCCCGATCAGGGGCATGATGTGGCGAAAGTAGAGCTGGAACCCGGAGCGTAGCAGTCTGTTTCGCGGCAGCGCCATTTCCAGAATGACCAACCGTGCGCGGGGCTTGAGCACCCGAGCCGCTTCGGCGAGCCCGGCGTCCAGATCGGCAAGGTTCCGAACGCCCCATCCTACCATCGCGCCGTCGAATGACTGGTCGCCGAAAGGGAGCTCCAGAGCATCCG
>DATADG010000392.1:0-1946 GCA_036258655.1 Gemmatimonadales bacterium
GACCCGTGACTGCATCCGGGGCCGCTGCTCCGTCATCACGAACTCGCCCCCGGTGAAGTCTCGCCCTGGTGGGGACAGGAGTATGGCCACCTGGAGCGGGAAAACGTGCTCGCCGTATACATCCTGGTGTAAGCAGTTGTAATCGTCAGTCTGATACTGCAGCAGCAACGGAGTTGGTTTGGTCTGCCCGGCGGAATGGCATCGATCAATGAATTCCCGGTGGTCGTCAGGATAGTGGACTGCGATTTCCATCTCCTGGTTCCACCGGTTAGCGATCGGAACGAGCCTGGGATAGAGCGTGGTGCGAAGTGCGGCAATCATTTCGGGAAGAGGATAGTCGAAGTACTTGTATTCTCCTCTGCCAAAACCGTGGCGTGCCATGACCACCCGGCTCCGGAACATAGAGTCACTGGGATACAGCCCAGCCATTGCCTGGCACTCTTTGGATCCGAGCAGCCCGTGCAGCACGGCACAACCATATCGGTCGAGATCACGAGATGTCCCCTCCCAATCCAGTAATGCCACTCGCTCTGCGATACCTCGGGAAACGGAAGGAGTGTTTGCAGGACTCAGGAGTGACGGACTCACCCGACCGTCTCCCGCTCCAGCAGCGCCCGCTTCCGCTCCACTCCCCACCGGTATCCAGACAGACCGCCATCAGTTCGAACGACCCGGTGACATGGAATGGCGACGGCCAACGGATTAGCTGCGCATGCGCGGGCTACGGCCCTCACGGACTTCGGCGAACCGATGCGTCTGGCGATCTCAGCGTAGCTGGCGCTGGTGCCAGGAGGTATCGCCTGCAGTGCCTGCCACACCCGCTGCTGAAACGCAGTCCCCCGTATATCCAGCGGCAGGTCCAGGCCCAGGCGGGGAGCCTCCACGAATCCAATCACATGGGCCACGAGTTCCTCGAATTCAGCATCACCGCCGATCAAGGTGGCCTTGGGGAACCGGTTTTGGAGGTCCCGAACCAGAGCATCAGGGTCGTCGCCCAGAAGAATGGCGCAGATCCCTCGCTCACTCCGAGCAACCAGGATGGAACCCAACGAACATTCGCCCACCGCAAACCTGATCTCTGCTCGGACGCCCCCAGCTCGATACGAGGTGGGCGTCATCCCGAGCACCTGCTGGGACTCCCCATAGAAACGGCCGTTCGAGCTGTAACCCGATTGGTAAATCGCTGCGGTAACAGTGCCGGATTGTACGAGCTCCCGCCGAACCCGCTCTCCGCGCGATCCGGCGGCATACTTCCTCGGCGTGAGTCCCGTAATCGACCTGAACACGCGGTGGAAGTAGAAGGGGCTGACGGCGGCGCGCGCCGCCAGCTGCTCCAGTGTCGGAGCTTCCGGAGACGCTTCGATAAAACGACAGGCGTCGGTCACCATAGCGGCATGCTGCTCGGCAATCGAAGGCTGGTCCGGCTTGCAGCGCCGGCACGGACGAAAGCCCGCTTGCTCGGCCTCTTCCCGGCTTGAATGAAATCGCACGTTTTCCGGCCGAGCCAACCGCGCCGCACACGAGGGGCGGCAGTACACGCCCGTCGTTCTGACGGAGTAGAAGAAGGTACCATCTGCGGCGGTGGAGCGATTCATGATCGAGATCCAGCGAGGGTCGGTTTCCGTCGCCGCGGCGAGCTCTCGCCTGCTAGGTGATATCTTCATGCGTGCTCTCCGGTGTATCGTCTGAATGCCCCTGACACAAGTAAGTCTATCGCGCAAGCCCGAGGACCGCACTCCGTTTCTTGCTTTCAAACTCGAACCCAGTGGTTCCTCACCGTCCAGGGTACCACGTCAATTCTCTTACGCTTATCATGCTGCGGCAGTTCCTGAATCGCAGAGCTGTTCGAGATGGCAGGTATTTCCCTCTTTTTGTACGCGCTGCTCGACTACATCGGCCGCCTGTTCAGCAGACTGACCTTCCACATCACCAACGACGTCTGAACC
>DATADG010000393.1:0-3351 GCA_036258655.1 Gemmatimonadales bacterium
ACGGTGATTCCGCCGAACGATGCGGTCGCGGACTGGACCCCCGGAGTCGGTCCTAGAGTCCAGAAGTTCTGGTGTCCCGCCGACTCGGAGATAGTGGTTGACTCTGCCAGGCTGCCGCCGCCACTGGCTACAGCCCAGGTGACGGACTGACCTCCCACCCCATTGCCGAACCGGTCCAGTACAACCACCGTCAGCGGCTCCGCGAGTGGCTGACCCACGCTGCCAGACTGATCGTTGCCCAGGACCAGCTCGAGCTGCACCGGCGGCCCCGGCAACACGGAAAGGCTCCAGCCAGCCCTCCCGGGCTGCCCATCCTCGGCGATGATGAACACGTGCGTCCCGATAGTATAGGTGTGAGGGTCTACCTTCGTCGGGAAGGTGTAGCGCATGGCCGCGCGCCCATTCGCATCAGTGTACACATAGTCCGAGTTCCATACGGTATCGGCGGGATTGATGGGCTCGATCTCACCACGGACCAGGAAGAGCACCACGACGCGAGGGATCGGCGTCCCGTTACCGTCGAGCACGCGGACCGCCAGTGGCGTTGGGAGTACCGAACCGGCTTCTCCCCTGAGGTCGGAGGAGGGCTCCGGAATGATGGTGAAGGGGCCCGGCATCACACGGACGTGGAATCGCTGCTCGAACTCAGGAGCATCGGGGGAGGACAGCCGAATCGCCTGCACCTCAGGTTCCATGGCGCCCAGCGTCCAGGTATTGAAGACGCACCAGGCCTTGAGGAGGTCCCACGAACCCGGAAAAATGGAGCACTCACCGGCCTCGGTCGAGTGGTGGCTCAGGCTTCCGCCTCCGCTAAAAATCTCCCATGTAACCGTCGCCGGAGGGCTCCCGCCGAGTCCATCGCGAAGCAGCCCAAGCAGGCTGAGCGGCTGGGTAAATCCGGTGGCCACCGGCATGCTATCCGGTCTCCCAGCCGCGAAGAAGTCGATCCGGGCCAGCGCGCCCGCGCGCGCGCCCAGCGCCCACCTCGCATTGCTCTGCTGCACGCCCTCGAAGCTCGCTACCACGACCGTGGGGCCACCGCCGACCGGCGGAGCGCAGGTGAAGACGGTTGCCGCGATGCCATTCGCATCGGTAGTGGAGGTCGTCGGAGAAACCGTCCCGTTTCCGGTCTCGACGGTGAAGGTGACCACCACGCCGGGGACTGGGCTGCCATTGGCGTCCTTCACCACCGCTTTCAGTTCGGTCGGCACACCGAGCGTGCAGCTATCGGGCGGCGCCTGGAGCCTATCGATGGTGGTCGGCTCCAACACTGGACCACCCGAATCACCCGGACCACCCGAATCGTTGCCGCACGCCCAACTGACTAGAAGAGTCGTGACCAATAGAGAGCGATTGAGGATGTGCCACATCATGCGTCGAAGTCGATGCGACCGCCCGACCGTCACGGAATGAGCTCCAGAATGGTAGGAGTGGAGATATATCAAGGTTCATGCCTGTGCCGAGCCGCTGCTATTCGCCGGAACTGCTGCTCTGCAAAGAATTTACTACTGGAGGTGGCGCTGCTGATTTAATTCTCCGCGCATTTGGTACACGGAACTGATGCGCCGCTGCCACTCGCGCTTGTAGCTGCTGATTCTTCCGGTTCTCTAACGTTGCCGTGAACGTGAAGCGTCCGTCAGCTGCATGCCTTCTCAGGCGCCGTCCTCGCGGAGGAGCTCAGCAAGCAAAGTTTCCCTGTCGTTGATGAAGTGCCGCATGACGACGACATGCTCCGTCTGATCATAGTCGAGGGGTGCGATGCCGCTGTCCGACAAACCCAGCAGCTGCGCCCCGGGGTACGCCATCAGGATTGGCGAGTGCGTCGCCAGGATGAACTGGGAGCCCGCCTCCACGAGCTGGTGCATACGCGCGAGCGCGGCGAGCTGGCGCGTCGGCGAAAGGGCCGCCTCCGGCTCATCGAGCAGGTAAAGTCCAGATCCCCGGAAGCGCTCCTGCAAGAGGGTGAGAAACGACTCACCATGTGACTGCTCATGCAGCGACCGACCGCCATACGAGTCGATAATTCGCGGACCCGCACCCGGCACTTTGTCCAGCTCTTCGATCTGGGTGGCGACGTTGAAGAAAGACTCGGCACGGAGAAAGTACCCGTCACGCGGTCGTGACGGCGCCCGCACCAGGCGCAAACATGTGTGCAGTTCGGAGTGGGACGGCCGGGTCCCAAAGGCAAAGTTCTTACTACCACCCTCAGGGTTGAAGCCGGCAGCGACCGCTAGTGCTTCCAGCAGGGTGGACTTCCCCGTTCCATTCTCCCCAACGAGTACGGTTACAGGCGAGGAGAACTCGAGCCGCCCGAACTGCCGGACAGCGGGCAAGTTGAACGGGTAGGCATCAAACGACGGAACCCGCTCCCTCCGAAGTTCTGCTGCTCGAACAAAAAGCATGCGCCCACAGCTCCGACTGCTCAGAAGGGATCCTGGCCGGCGTCCTAACGCACAGCGGTAATCGCAACCGGGTGGCGAGGCTCGTATAGCATGACCTCGTCGCCGCCGGGCAGATCTAGCATTACCGTCATGCCGAAGCCCTCGTCCTTGCTCACCCTCTACCTCGATTCCCTTCGAGCGCAGTTCACGGATGGTCTTCTGCATGTCATCGCACATGAATGTCAGCTAGTGTCGGAGCCCGCCGAATGACGGCACTTTGCGTTGCTAGTGCAAGGACCTACCTAGGACGCTGCGTTCAGGGGCGTTTGCTGATGGAAGGCTAGCTTCCACCTTCCATCGCGTCGGACATAAGCACTGCTGGCCAGCGCCTCTATGGGCGCCTGCTCGTGCTCCCAACGAGCGGCGACCCTGTACGTTAAGAGCACGGCATCATCAGAGAGGGCCAACGTGCGCACCTGCTGCATGTGGACCTCCGCCCAGCGTCGGCCTTCCATGTTCTCCTGCCTTATCGCCTCAACCGCCGCATCCCTGGTGATGACGCCTGTTTCGGGGAACACCAGCAGGGCTTCGGGTACGAGCGTGTCCTGATACAGGACCGCGTTGTTGGTCCACAGTTCTCGCTCAGTCCTGAGCAGGTGTTCTTGCAGCTCCATGCACTTACTCCACCACCGCCCCGAGTGCTTTGCTGTTTCCTAACAGACCGCGCATCAGCTGCGGGGACATCTACGCAGCCGTAGTCGCGGCCAAGGCGCGCTTCAGCAGCGCGATCTGGCCGGCATGATACAAGTTGTGCTGAGTGACGCCGATGAACTGCGTGTACGCGGTGTAGGGAGACTCGGGTACGAGAGGGTCATCCAGACGTTCATCCGGAAAGTTCCGCACTGCCTGCCGCAGCTTGCTGTTCAGTAGCTGGAGCTCCTGCACCTTCTGCTGCCAGTTCTCCTCCGTT
>DATADG010000394.1:0-4387 GCA_036258655.1 Gemmatimonadales bacterium
GCCATTCTACGTCTTCGAATACGAGAGCATCATGCGAGCCGAGCTGCTGTACCGGCTTGGACGCTACGAGGAAGCACGCGGGGCGTTCCGCGCTCTGGCCGATATGCTCTTTCACAGCGGAGCGCCGGCCCATTTCCGCCTGGGAGAAATCTATGAACGCAAGGGCGACCGGCAGAAAGCAAGAGCGCACTACGCTCGATTTGCCGAACTGTGGAGCGACTGCGATCCCGAGTTACGGCCGCTGGTAGAGCAGGCAAGACGGCGCATGAATGAACCGAGCACTACGAGTTCATCGCTGGGGCAATCTAGATAGCACGAATTCCACGGCCAGATCTGTCGTATTCCACAGCTGGATGTCCGAGCTGGTGCCGTAGCGAACCGGCAGCAGCTTGCCGTCGCGAATCTCATAGCTCCAGAGCTCATTGTGCTCCAGACCCGACGCATTCACCGCTCTGAGCGTGCGGCGTAGCGCGGCTTCAAGGGCCTCTACCTGGCTTCCTCCCAACTGATTTGCCAGCCCCAGAAGCAAAAGGTTTACCTCCCGTCCCCATACTACCCTGGGTCCGTGGTAATGGTCCTTCCTGAACCGCTCCCAAATCTCGCGGGACGCATATGCGTCATTCGCGACCACCGGGCCCAGGCCCTCGACGAACAAGCCCACCGGATACGGGCGAAGCATGGGCGCGACGTCGCGGAGAGCAGCTTCGGTACTCAGGTCGTCGTTGAGGAAAAGCTCCGTGGCGGGATCGGTGTTGACGATCGGAATCGGACGACCTTTCGCGTCGAGCGAGAGAGCGAGAAAGGTGAGGGGTTCGTCGGTCTTCTCCTGGCGGTTCAGCACGCCGCGCCAATAGCGCTGGTCCACTCGAGGAAGCCACGCCAGTTTGGCATCGACCCGGCGACGGACCTCCGCGGGTGGCATGCTGACGGTGAAGTGCCGGCGCGACCCCTGCCATACCTCGGCTGCCCGCTGGAGCTCCGAGGGATCGGTTAAATAGAGGTTGAACCGGCTTGATACCTCAGGCGGCGCCAGCGTGGTGAGCTCCTGCTGGCCCCACCCGAGCTCTCGCAGGGCATGAACGATGGCCTGCATCGATTTCAGCGCCTGTGGAACCCAGATGACGTTGATGTCCATGGCGAACCGGCCGCCGGCATAGCCGGCGTCGCTGTCCCTCCAACTGGCCGATCGCCATCGGGCCGAGTCCCTGGCTGGAAAGCTCACCAGATTGGTGGGTTGCTGGTCCAGCACATACGGCCGCGCCAGGGAGGCTACCAAACTCAGCTCCTTGAGCAGAAGCTGGAGGCGTGATGCGTTCCCCAGCTTTCCTTCCAGAAAGCGGCGCTTCTGTTCCGCTGGAACCGTGGTGTCGGCGAGGTACCAGGCTGCGAGCACCGGCAGCTGGAACTCGTCATCGATCATGTGATAGTTCTCCCGAGTCCGGTGAACGTCCCGGAGCACGGCTTCGGCCTGGCTGAGTGCGTCCTGCGCCGCCTGTTTCCGGTTCGCCCGCAGCGCACCGAGGTACAAGTTGATGAGCGAGTCGTAGATCACCGCGTGTTCGCGGATGGCCTGGCCGCCGAGCGCCTCCTCGTGGCTCACCTCACCTCCGGGGCCCAGCTTTCCGAGCACACTCCCGATCACGTGCTCCATCATGGCCGGCGACCAGACGGACCGCATCATGAGCGCAGTCATCATCATGTCCCGGCCGAAGTAGGTCGCAAAGTTGGGCAGACCGGCCATGAGCTTCTCCTGGCTACTCAGAAGCTCGACTGCGCGCACCTGGCGTTCGAGCCGCCGCGCATGTGCGCTGCTGCTGTCTTGGCGGCTCTGCCGCAGGAAGTCGAGGAACGCGGAGCTGAAGACCTCTTCCCGTGAGAGCGGAGTCAACGGTAGGGCACTGGTCGTGACCCGCACGGCCAGATCGATCGAAGATCCTGGAGAGGCCTCCAATAACACCGTTCGGCCGCTGGTATTGAGCTTTACCCGCTCCCGATCGACCAGCAGCTGGAGCCGCAACAGGTTTCGCCCATCCAGAGAACGCTGCTCGACCGTGACACCACTCGAGGTATCGCCGGAGGATCGAATCGTCGGGGCCAGTCGTCCTCGGAGCTCCTGAAGACTTTCCGCATCAAGCAAGGAGAGGTGGCGCCGCAGGACGCCCGGTGGCAGCTGGGCGACGCGCGCGACCAGAAGCGACTCCTCGGCAACAACAAAGGGGGCAGCGCTGAAGGGCTGCAGGTGCCGTTCGGCATAGACGAAGTCGCGTTCGACCCGCATCGAGCCGAGCACGAACCATCCCAGCTGGATACGGGACTCTGGCGAGGTCAATCGGAACTGAATGGTGCGGGTTCCGCCGGAATCCCACACTTCGGATTCAGTGGCGGCCCAGTCCATCCCCGCCGCCCGTCCGCGCCGATCGCGGGCGGTGAAGCCGACGCTCTCGTTGGCGGCGTCAGCCCAGACGAGGACGACGCGCGAGGTCTGCGGCCGAATGTAGATCTGGACTGTGTTGTTCTTCGAGTCCCGATAGAAGCGGGTTTGATAGCCCTGGTACGCGGCGGTGTCGTCCAGGCCGGGCTCAGGGAAGTCCAGCACCGGCTGTCGCACGCGTGCGGTATCGGGGTTATTGCGAGCGGGAGGAACCAGGTCTCCCGCAAGCACCCCGGTAGCTCCACCGGCCGTCAGCGTCAGCCCCAGGAAAGCAATGACTCTTTTCATCGCGGAGCGGCAGGCCTCGGCACTATTCGTCGGCCGGTGGAATCCACAATCACATCGTACCGCTTGCCCCGGGAGTACACATTTCGGAGCACGAGCCGTTTGACTCTCGAAGGGAGCACGGGCTCAAACGTAGGTTCCAATCCTTTTTCGCCGATCCTGAGGCCGGTCCACCCGAACATGACCTGCTGCAGGAACCCGCCGGCTCCGGTCACGAAGTTCACCGCGTCCTTCTTCTCGGGCGTTTCCGACAGCATCAGGAACGGTCCCTGGAGCCAACCCTGGTAACTGCGAGGTAGCAGCGAGTCGACCATGGCACGGTCGCCCAGCTCTGCTGCATCCACCGCCAGCAGAGTGGATCCCATCATTGCGCCCGGTCCTTCGCGGATGAGCCGTGCAACCGCCTGCTCCAGCTGAGCGCGCTTGGCTCGCTCGCTCATAGGCACGCCGAGCGGATACGCGAGGAGCGGGGTGACGTCACCCAGTGTGGAATCGGGCGCGCCTTCGTAGGTGCGGTAGAATTCGCTCGCGGAGTCGTACGGGAGGTGCAGCTTTGAGGCCATATCACTCCATTTGGGATCCGGTCTGCGACCCAGGATCTCACTCGCTCTCCTTGCAATCTCGAGATTCTTGCGTGCGACGGCGTTGGTGTACGCATCATCACTCACACCGATGAGCCCCTCGGAAACCGATACCACGTTCCGGATGTGATAGCGGCCGTCTACCGAATCGTACGTGGAGCGGCTCACCCAAAAGTCTGCGGTTTCCCGGATAACCGGATACCCGCTCAGGGAAAGCCAGCTGGAATCCCCGGTGTTCATGTAGTACTGCCACTGCGCAAGAGCGACATCGCCATTGATGTGAATTTCCGACCGGGCGTTCTGGACTGCGAAGTGAGGAGTGGTCTCCCGACCCAGCTCATCGGCCTCCCAGGGGTACATGGCTCCCTGGAACCCGTTGGCCTTGGCATTCGCGCGCGCGCTCGGCAGCGTCCGTTTCCTAAAGTCCACCAGTGCCTGTGCGATATCCGGGTGGGTGATCAGGAGGGGAGGGAACATCCAAGTGTCGGAGTCCCAGAAGATGTGCCCGTAATACCCCGCACTGGAGAGGCCCATCGGCGGAATGCCCAGCGAGGTTCCCGAGTCGCTGCTGCACAAGAGATAGAACAGCATCGAACGGACCACGCGCTGAAGCGCTGGGTCCCCGTGGACCTCGATATCCGTCTGCCAGCGACGGTGCCACGCGCGGGCATTCTCCCGGGCCAGTGCTGCATACCCTCGCGCGCTTGCCGCTCGCGCCCGCCCAGCAGCGCTGTCGAGAAGCTTCTCATACTTGTCTGAGGACACAGTTGACGTGATTTGCGAGAACGTATAGCTGGTGCCTCGAGTAGCCTGGAATGTGATCTCGATCAGGGCGGTGTCGCCCAATGCCTTAGTGCGGATCTTGGGCTGGTGCAGGGTCGGAACCCACACCACCTCGGCAGCCTGAGCCAGTGTAGTGGTGCGTCCCACCGGGGTCGACGTCATCGACAGCCGCCCTCCGGTCGTCGTGCGGGATGCATTCCGCGAGCGCACAACCATGTGGCCTGGATACCAGATGTCAGCCGGTCTCCAGTTCGGGTTCGCCTTTTCCAGCGTGGCGAGCGGCAGCCTCTTCGGCTCCGGCCGGCCC
>DATADG010000395.1:0-3749 GCA_036258655.1 Gemmatimonadales bacterium
CATCTTCGTCGGGGGGCTCGCCGAGGCCTCTGTCACGGGAGCAGGCACTGTCCGCGAGGTTCGAGGCGCCAGCGATCACCGGCCGGTATGGGCGAGTATTGTCATAAACGATGGATCACGAGTCAGTCCACGCGTCGCGACTTCCTACTGAAGATCTTCACCAGCTTCCCGAGTGGATCAAAGAATTCGTCCACCACCCGCTCCTTGAGGGGGATGATTGCGTTGTCGGTGATGGTGATGTGCTCGGGACATACTTTGGTGCAGCACTTGGTGATGTTGCAGTAGCCGATGCCGTGGGCCCGCCGAAGCTCCCCTACCCTGTCTTCGACATCGAGCGGATGCATCTCTAGCGCGGCCACCTGCACCAGGAATCTGGGCCCGATGAACTCCTCGTGCAGATGATGGTCTCGCAGCACGTGGCAGACGTCCTGGCAGAGGAAGCACTCGATGCACTTTCGGAACTCCTGAACCCGGTCCACATCCGACTGCGCCATACGCCAGGTCCCGTCGGGCGCATCGGGCGCGCGGGGCTTGAAGGGTTTGATCCGCTGTTTGACCTGAAAGTTCCAGGAGACATCGGTCACCAGGTCCTTGACTGGAGGAAAGGCACGCATCGGCTCGACCGTGACCGGCTTGTCCAGGGACAGCTCGCTGAGGCGAGTCATGCACATGAGCTTGGGTGATCCGTTCACCTCGGCCGAACAGGAGCCACATTTACCGGCCTTACAGTTCCAGCGCACCGCGAGATCGTTCGCCTGCTCCGCCTGGATCTGATGGATGGCATCGAGCACCACCATACCGGGCATTACGCTCGTAGTGTAGTCCACCAGGCCCCCGCCCTCGCGGTCGCCCCGCCAGATCCGGAAAGTCGCGCGCCCGCGCGGCTCCGACTTGACCTCGGGACGCTCGGTAGCTTCGACCGCTCCGGTTTCGGCCAGGTCCGGCTTCATGGTTTCGCTGGTCACGTGATCAGCATTCATTCACATTCCTCTCTCCAGAACAGCCTCATCACTGCTCCTGTACACTCACCGTTCCGTCTGCACGATCCGCTTCAGCTCCTCCGGCATCTCACGGACCGGCTCACGAGCCAGCCGCATTTGGGCATCTTCGCCTTTGCGGATCACGACGTTGTAGGATCCGCCGGTGGAATCTTTCTCCGGGTAGTCCTCGCGAAAGTGGCCTCCCCGGCTCTCCTTTCGTTCGATGGCAGCCCGGGTGATTGCCTCCGACACTGTGAGCAGATTGGCGAGATCCAGACCGGTGTGCCAACCAGGATTGTATTCCCGATTGCCGCCGACCCCAACTCGGCGGGCGCACTCCTTGAGCCGCTCGATCCTCTTCAGCGCGTCCTTCATCTCGGACTCGGTCCTAACGATGCCGACCAGGTTCTGCATCACGGACTGGAGCTCCTGCTGGAGCTGATACGGTCCACCACCGTTCTCGCTCACACCGCGTTCGAAGGGCTCCAGTGCACGCCGGATGGAATCCTCCACATCGGCGATATCGATCTCGGCCAACCGGTGTTGCCGGGCGAATGCCGCGGCGAAGTCACCAGCTCGCTTGCCGAAGACCAGGAGATCCGATAGTGAGTTCCCGCCGAGCCGGTTGGCACCATGCAGGCCGGCGGCACATTCGCCGGCAGCATAGAGGCCCGGCACGGTGGAGCTCTGGGTGTCTCCGTCGACTCTGATGCCGCCCATGATGTAGTGCGTTGTCGGACCAACCTCCATCGGTGTGGTGGTGATGTCGATGTCGGCGAGCTGTTTGAACTGGTGATACATGCTGGGGAGCTTCTTGATGATGTGCTTTCGGGCATCGGGCAATTTGCGCTTGATCCACGAGATATCGAGGAATACGCCCCCGTGGGGACTGCCCCGGCCCTCGCGGACTTCGCGCAGGATGCAGCGAGCGACGTGGTCACGGGTCAGCAGCTCGGGCGGCCGCCGAGCGCTTTTGTCGCCCTGAGTATAGCGCCACCCTTCCTCCTCGTTATCAGCTGTCTGGCTCCGGTAGTTCTCCGGGATGTCATCGAACATGAACCGCTTACCCTGCCGGTTCAGCAGCACACCGCCTTCGCCTCGTACTCCCTCCGTCACCAGTATTCCTCGAACACTGGGCGGCCAGATCATTCCCGTGGGGTGGAACTGGACAAACTCCATGTCCTGTAAAGCGGCCCCGGCATGGTAGGCGAGCGCGTGCCCATCGCCGGTGTATTCCCAGCTGTTGCTGGTGATCGAATACGCCCGCCCGATGCCGCCAGTGGCCAGGACGACCGCCTTCGCTCGAAACAGACGAAAGCGTCCCCGCTCGCGTTCGTAGGCCAGCGCCCCGGCCATCCTGGCTCCATCGGTAAACAGCTGGAGAACGGTGCACTCCATGTGCACATCGATGCCCTGATGGACGCTGTAATCCTGGAGCGTGCGAATCATCTCCAGGCCAGTGCGGTCACCCACATGAGCCAGTCGAGGGTACTTGTGGCCGCCGAAGTTGCGCTGCAGGATCCGGCCATCGGGCGTGCGATCGAACAGTGCGCCCCAGGCCTCCAGCTCCCGAACGCGCTCCGGAGCCTCTTTGGCATGCAGCTCAGCCATCCGCCAATTATTCACGTATTGGCCGCCGCGCATGGTGTCGGCGAAGTGGACCTTCCAGTTGTCGCGGTCATCGACATTCGCCAGAGCAGCGGCGACGCCGCCTTCAGCCATGACGGTGTGAGCCTTGCCCAGCAGCGACTTGCATACAAGACCGACCCTGACCCCCGCCGCCGATGCTCCAATCGCGGCACGAAGCCCCGCCCCACCGGCGCCGATCACGAGTACATCGTGCTCGAAGGTTTGGTAGTCGGGCATCAGTCGCGAGTCACGAGTCGCGAGTCACGCGCTTGAGGGCCTTTGCTTTGAGTCAAAGGATCCTGAAGTCTTGCCATACACCCATCGAACACAACCGCACATAGAGGTCCGCGAATGCCACGGAAAAGAGGCTGGTCCATGCCCATCGCATGTGCGCCCGATTCAAGCGGCTGCTGCAGTAGTAGAGCCGCCGGCGAACCGGACGTCGCGCCAGCTGATCGAGATATCCACCAATAACATGGCGCAGCGAGTGGCAGCCCAGGGTGTACCCACCCAGCAGAACGACATTGGCCGCGAGCACGAGAGTACCCACGCCGATGCCGAACGTCTGCCGGCCGGTGGCCGGGTCGGTGAACCAGAGCGCCGTGTACACGTCGTATGACAGGATAGCGAGAAATATGAGCGCGATGTAAAGGAAATATCGGTGGATATTCTGCACGATGAGCGGAAAGGCGGCTTCGCCGCAGTACTCCTTCCGCGGCTCTCCCACCGCGCAGGCGGGTGGATCGGCCCAGAATGCTTTGTAGTAGGCACCGCGGTAGTAGTAGCAGGTGAGCCGGAAGAGGCCCGGGAACGGCAGAATCAGTAACGCGGGTGAAAAGACCAGCCAACCCGGCCACCACTCGGGCTTCGGTCCGAACCAGGCATGAGGCGAGCTGCCGAACAGCTCCGGAGAATAGAAAGGAGAGAGGTACGACCCGTAGGCATAATGCTCGCCCTGAAACGCAGCCCAGGTGGCGTAGGCCACAAAACTCGAGAGGAGCAGGAGGACGATGGCAGGCTGGAGCCACCACCAGTCCTGCCGCATCGTTTGGCCGAACCGTCTCTGACCGGAGGCTGAGATTGCGGGAAGCTGTGCATGAGCCATGCGGGTGCTCTTCCTTCGTCGGAGCTTGGGCTCAG
>DATADG010000396.1:0-1525 GCA_036258655.1 Gemmatimonadales bacterium
TCGTGCGAGAAGTGGATCGCGCGGGACGCCGTTTGGTGGTGAGCCCGCCGGAGGGGCTGTTGGAGTAGGCGGAGAGTCGGAGAGGCGGAGAGTCGGAATATGCCAAGTGCACCGGATGACCGCGAGGAGCGCGCTCCGCCCCTCCGCCCCTCCGCCTCTCCGCCCCTGACGATCGACGTCGTCACGCTCTTCCCCGAAGTCATCGCACCGTACCTCTCGGCCAGCATCCCAGGGCGCGCGGCAGGCGCCGGTCTGGTCCAGTTTCGCCTGGTGCAGCTTCGCAACTTCACGCACGATCGCCATGCTACAGTGGACGATTACGCGTATGGCGGTGGGGCGGGGATGGTGCTCAAACCGGAGCCATTCTTCGAGGCGGTGGAAACACTCCGGCCCACGGGGCCGATCGTGTTGCTCTCTGCCCGTGGACATCGGTTCACGCATGACGACGCGGTGCGGTTCTCGCTGGGCGAGCGGCTGACGCTCTTGTGCGGGCATTACAAGGACGTAGACCAGCGGG
Organism: Gemmatimonadales bacterium; assembly: GCA_036258655.1. Lineage (GTDB taxonomy): Bacteria > Gemmatimonadota > Gemmatimonadetes > Gemmatimonadales > GWC2-71-9 > CAVVWJ01. Next base: position 518 of record DATADG010000396.1, read on the forward strand.
TCGCGGACGATCTGGCTACCGAGGAGCTCTCGATCGGCGACTTCGTCCTGTCCGGCGGAGAGCCGGCGGCACTGTGCGTGATCGACGCGGTGGTGCGGCTGCTGCCCGGTGCGCTGAGCGATCATGAATCCGCCAGCTCGGACTCGCATTACGATGGGCTGCTGAGCCCGCCAAGCTACACCCGGCCACCGGAGTATCGAGGTTTGGAGGTGCCGGAAGTGTTGCGCTCGGGGAATCACGCCGAGATCGCGGCATGGCGGCAGCGGGAAGCGGAACGGCTGACCAAGGAGCGAAGGCCGGATCTGTGGGAGAAGTTTCAGGAGTCGCGGCAGAATTAGCAGTGATGACTCCGGTTCGCTGCGCTCCCGGCAGGTGACAAAATCGGGTCGCCGTACTAAGATCGTTGCAGTTTTCCCCACCGAACGCCGGACCGAAGGAGGATCCGACCATGGAACGATTGGCAGAAGTTGCCCGTGAGGGCCTGCGCACGGACATACCTGCATTCGATCCCGGTGATACGGTTCGCGTCATGGTCCGGGTCCGCGAGGGAGACAAGGAACGGCTGCAGGCATTCGAGGGACTGGTCATCGCCAAGCGCGGCGGCGGCATCAACGAGACCTTCACGGTCCGCAAGGTGTCGGCGGGTGTCGGCGTCGAGCGCCTCTTCCCCATGCACAGTCCTACGATCGCCTCGGTCGAGCTGGTTCGCCGGGGACGGGTGCGCCGCGCGAAGCTCTACTATCTCCGCGCGCTCAGCGGCAAGGCCGCCCGGATCCGGGAGAAGCGCGAGGGCTGACGTGGCCCCTCGCCCCACGCTGGCCCGGGAGCGGGCGGTCTGGGCGGAGGAGCACCTCCTCGTCGGGGTGGACGAGGCCGGCCGCGGGCCGCTGGCTGGACCAGTGGTCGCCGCGGCCGTTGTCTTTCCCAGCGGCTGCAAGGCCGTGCGCGGCCTCAGGGACAGCAAGATGCTGCCCCCCTCGGTGCGCGCGCGACTGGCCGAGAAGATCC
>DATADG010000397.1:0-1964 GCA_036258655.1 Gemmatimonadales bacterium
TCGAAGTCAAAGTGCTCTGTCGGGATAGTAGCACGCAGCCGCTCAGCGGTCTGGGTGATCTTCGTGATGGTCTCAGAGCGTGTTTGAAAAGAGAGGAAGATGGGCGGGTACCTAGCACTGAGCTTACGCGACGCTGGAGAACGCCCTGAGGAGAGAGGTGGCCACAACGCCCTTGACACTGGCTTGCAGTCGACCTGCTGGGGGGTGGTGAGCCCGAGCGCCTGGGCGGTCTTGCAGTGGATGTGGCAATGGCGAGGGAGCTTCGCCCTACCTACGATCCACCCGTACCACCCGTCGTCGCTGTAGGTCCCTCTTGAAATGGCGCGACGACGATCGCGTCCTTGGTGCTCTCTACTATCGCAATCACTTCCTGCCGTTCTGGCTGCGGCACGGCAAACTTCTCCAGCGTCTGTTGAACGTCATCCATGAAGGCTTGCCACTCTTCTTCGGTGATCATCAGATCCCGGTGCGCATCACCCATGGAACGACCCGAGTACTGCTGCGGGCCGCCCGCGGCCCAGCAGAGCATCTCGGTCGCGAGAAACTTGAACCCGGCCGCCGACACGCGGTGATGCGCTTCATCCACGCGGGGATTGGCGTTCAGGCGTGGATCGACCATGACCCGATCGATCAAGTCGTCGACCACGACGGCAATGTTGTACACGCCACCGAGCCGATCATAGAGCGATGGCGTTGCCGGAGGTTGCATGGCCGGCCTCCTCTTGCTTCGCGTGTGGCAGCCTCCGGCTGCTGACGACGAGAAGCACTCGGCTTGGCGCTACTCCAGGCGGACCGCATCACCGCGGCGAACGTTACCGCCCTGTAGCACGGATGCATAGACTCCCACATTGACCTGATTGTGCTGAGCGGCGGTGCGCAGAATCCCCGGATCCCGGGGGAGATCGCCCTGCGGTAGCGTCGTCATCACACAGCGGGGGCAGGGGCCCGTGATGCGCAGGCGTACCGCGTCCCCAAGGGCGCGCGTACGGTCGATCCAGGCGTTCTCCACGAAGCCCTTCACGCCGGGGGCAGTCTCCACCACCAGGTTGGGCCGAAAGCGCCGGACCTCGAACCGCCCTTGCGGGTACAGCTCGCGGAGCCGGTCGAGCGTAGCCGTGGTCAGGACATGGACGGCGGCACAGTCAAAGAAGGTGCCCTCCGGCAGCGCGAAGTCGGTGACCGTATCCCGGTAGTCCAGGCCTTCCATATCGGGCCAGTACTCCTCGGCCTGCGCGGTCCACGGGTTCGGGAAGGTCGACTCCACTATCTCCTGCTGGCCCCGCGCCGTGGCATCAAGCGTCACCTCCCGGTGGAGGACCTGTGAAAGGATCTGGTGGAGATCGGCTTGCCCACTGGTGACTATGGTGCCGTCCGGCAGGGTGATGCGGACTGGCGGCACCAGCGCCCCGGGCCGCGGGGTGTCGATGAAGGCAGCACGGCAGTCAAACAACTGGGGCCACTTCCGGGGGTTCTTGGCGCTCGCCACCTTCCCGTCGGACTGGTCCACGAGGGCGTAGGCACGATCCCCGAGCAGCCCGCGCGCGGTGACCTCGGCGGCGTTCAGCTCCTCGCCCATCATCGACTTGACCGGATACCTCCAGAGCGAAACGATCGACCCGAGAACGGTTGGCGGTAAGGCTGACATTGCTCCATCTCCTCGCCCACACCCGGCGAGCAGCCCGAGCGCTGCCCCGCCCACGCCCTACAGAAATTGGCGCCGGCTCGGACGGCGGTTCACCTCGGCCCCTGGATGGCACGCGCGGCCCATCCGGCGCTACTATCGCTCTCTACCAGCCCCCTGTCAATCCCCGGCGGGCTAGCCGCTCCGGTGTTCCTGCCATCTCAAGAACCCGTATGTGTAAAGCATGCTATGGCGAGGTCTGCTGAGGAGGTGCACGATCTGATGAAGGAAGCGACTGAACGGCGAGCGTATCCAACGGACCTGACCGACGCCCAGTGGGCGC